>JANQER010000165.1 GCA_028278255.1 Elusimicrobiota bacterium
CAGGATGAGCTGGTCACTGAATACATGCCTGTGCAGGACACGGACATCACCCCGCCTGTGTTTAACGGTGACTCATTGTCAGCGCTTTTCGGCCGTGTCATGATCAATGCCAAAGGGGATGTGTCCATTCATGGAAAACTCAATGCATTTGAACAGATCAACATAACTGGAAAAGCTTTGGATGTCATCACCACCCAGGGTTTTTCATATGTCACGCAGATTGAGGCTTTGTCTGTGTCTTTAACAGAATCCGGGAATGTTGTCATTTCTGAAACAGACGGATTGGCATTGCAAGGCATTACATTGGCACAAGGGTCTTTCACTCTGACAGCCAATGGTTCTGTGGAAACAGAAACCCCTGACACTGTGTCTGCTGAAACCATTGATGTTACGGCTGCCGGAAGCGTGTCTATGAACACAACAGCAGGCAGCTTGCACGTGTTGACCACAGCGCCCGGTGATGTGAATATTCATGAAACCAATGCCCTGACTGTGGAAAACATGGAAGTGTTTGACGGAAATGTGTCAGTCACAGCCGGACAAACTTTAACTGTTCTCAGTGCTGTGATTGTGAATGGCATTCATGACTTGGTTTTCACAGCAGAACAGGGTGACTTGTTTGTGGATGAAATCAATGCTGGACATGGCAATGTGTTTTTAACGGCTCTGACTGGTGATATCCAAGAACACGGAAATGATCCAGACACTGATGTCACAGGGCACATTGTGTCTTTCACAGCGTATGGCGTGCCAGCGGGCACACAAACACAAGCGCTTGATCTGGACATGCAAATCAATTTTCAATTGGCTCTTGATGTCACTGGATCTGTCACGCTTGATCTGGATCAGGACATAGAAATAATTGTGATGGCGCAGGAAGATATAATCATCACTGCCAATGGGCTTTTGGCTGTGAGGCATGTGGAATCTTATACAGGCGATGTTTATTTAACTTCATTAAACAATGATGTGGTCATTGATCTGGTGCGTGTGAGCCAAGACCTGGAAAAATCAATTGTGATTGATGCCATGAACGGATCCATCCGGGAAATGGACAATCCAGACACAGCTGATGATGTCATTGGTCATTTCGGACACTTAAAAGCCTTATACTATATCGGCAGCTTCACAAATCCGGAGTTGAATTTGGAGTTTGATCTGGTGTACATGCTGATTGAAGCGCATGATTTTATAATAGATATGGAAGGGGACATTGAACTCAACATGGATCTGCAAGGCACAGCTGATGTCACAGTCACTGGCACCATCACAGTCACACATTTAACAGTCAATGGGGATTCTGTGAAACTGAAAGCCGGGCAGGATATTCTCATTGCTTATCTGGATGCCGGCATTGAACAAGGTGTGCTCACGGCTTCTGCCGGCCGGGACATCCGTGAAGTCAATGACACAGACCCTGAGATTGATCTTCTGGTGTATCAAGCTGATCTGTCTGCCGGCCGGCATATTGGCGGCGGCCTCAGTCATCCGGAATGGGCTTTGGAAACAGACATCACCTTGCTCACAGTCAATTCTGTGGCAGGCGCCACAGCTGAATTCCTTGCCAAATGGGGAAGCCAGGGAAATGCTTCAGGCCAGTTCTCTGGTCCAATAGGCATTGGAATTGACGCACAAGGACATGTGTATGTGGCTGACAGTGTCAACCACCGCATCCAAAAATTTGATGCACAGGGCAGCTATCTCATGCAATGGGGAACCCATGGCACAGGCCAAGGGCAGTTTCAATACCCCGCAGGCATTGCTTTTGATTCTCAAGGGAACATGTACGTGCCTGATCATCACAATCACCGCATTCAAAAATTTGACGCACAAGGCCAATTCCTCCTGCAATGGGGCAGTGTGGGAACAGGGGATGGCCAGTTTTACTATCCACGTGGAATTGCCATTGATGCGCAGGACAATGTTTACATTGCAGACAAAGACAACAGCCGCATTCAAAAATTTAACGCACAAGGCCAATTCCTCCTGCAATGGGGCGGCCGGGGAACCGGCAATGGTCAGTTGATGAACCCTTATGGAATTGCCATAGATCCGGACGGGTTTGTGTACGTGGCTGATGTGATCAACAACCGCGTGCAAAAATTCGATGCGCAAGGCCAGTATCTCTTACAGTGGACTGGGTTTTCGCGTCCGTTTGGCATAGCCGCAGATGATCAGGGCCATGTGTACGTGACAGACACTGACAATCATTGCATTCACAAATATGATGCACAAGGTCAGCTGATCACCCAATGGGGTACGCCGGGCAGCAATGACAGCCAATTCAGTATGCCTGTGGCATTGTCCGTGGACTTGAACAGCCATGTGTATGTGGTTGGGTACAACAACAGCCGTGTACAGAAATTTGGTTTTCACAGCCCTGTGTCTTTGTCTCTGAACGAAGCCAATGAATTGAATATGGTCTCTGTGGACACATCCGGCGGTCCAGTCACAGTCTCCTCTGCTGACTTGGTCATTGGCACAATCAATGCCGGAGAAGTGACCCTGATCTCATCCGGCGCTGTCACAAACCCCACAGGCTCAATCACAGCCAATTCACTGGATGTCACGGCTTCATCCGGCATAGAACTGAACACACAGGTCAATCAATTAAAAGCGCAAGTGACTGATGCCGGTGATATTGTCATCACAGAAGCAGATGACATGGCATTGGATATCACCACCAGCGGCTCAGTCACTGTCACATCCGGCGGTGCAGTGCAAGGCACAGTCACAGCCAACACATTAACCGCTGCAGCAGCAGGCGCATTGGTGCTGAACACAACAGTGGCTGATTTAACAGCCGCAGGCACGGATTTAACAGTGACTGAAACAGATGGAATAACCCTGACAACAGACATTGAATCCCTCACATTGAGCACGCAAAGCCCTGGTGATGTGATTGTGCATGAAGCAGATGATTTACTGGTGAATGGCATTGTTGTAGCAGATGGGGATCTTCTGATCGCAGCCGCCAATATTATTGTCATTGGTCAAGTGCTGGCCAATAATGTGACTTTGCTTGCACAAGGCGCTGTGTCAGTGCCAGGCAGTCTAGCAGCAGGCGCTATGGTTTTACAAGGTCCAGGCGCATTAACAGTGGAAGGCATGCTGAACAGCAGCCAGGCAATCACTGCAGATTTTGAACACATCAGCGCCTCAGGTCTGATCACAGCCAATCGTCTTGAAGCAGCTGCTGTGTCTGGGATAAACATCAACACAAATGTGAATGAACTTGTGGCGCATGTCACAGGCGCCGGCCACATCGCAGTGAATGAGTCAGAAGACATTGTGCTTGAATCTATTGTGACTCAAGATGGCGCCATCACAGTTGCCTCCAATGACACCATCACAGTGTCTTATATGGAATCACTCACTGATGCGCCGGGCAATGACATCAGTCTTACTGCTGAAAATGGAGACATCTTAATAGATCTGGTCAAAGTGGGAAAAACACAAGGCAAAATACGCATTGATTCAGTCAATGGCTCTATTCTTGAAGTCACGGCTTTTGACCCTGAAGCAGATGTCATAGGTTATTACGGTCGACTCCGGGCTTTGCATGACATTGGCAGCACAACTGAGCCTGATTTGAACCTAGAATTTGACCTGAGTATTTTGGATGTGATTGATGCCACTGACTTAATCATCAACATCATTGGTGACATAGAACTCAATATTGATGTGCTGGGCATTATTCATGTCACTGCCACAGGCACCATCACTGCCACGCATGCCACATCCGGCGCTGGAGAAATCACTTTGATTGCCGGCCAAGACATTCGCGTGGGCTATTTGGATGCTGGAATAAACAGCAGCATTGTGCAACTCACAGCCACTGGCTCAATTTATGAAATTGACGCACACGATGAAGACGCAGACTTAATCGCAGAACAAGCTGTTCTCTCAGCTGGCAACAACATCAGCGGCGGAGAAATCAGAGATCTGGACATAGAAACAGAATTGAATTTTATCCAAGCCATTGCTGAAACCGGTGATATATATCTCAATGAAATATCTTCCATTGACCTCACCACTCTCACAGCTCTGGAAAATCACATTGTCATCACTGCCCAAGACAACATCACCATCTCAGGCCTTCTCACCACCGGCCCAGAAACCGGCACCATCTCATTGTTGGGGTCCCTTCTCCCGTTTTCACGGGAGAAGGTGGCCGTTAGGCCGGATGAGGGTTGTCAGGTGATATACATGACAGGACATGATCCTGTGACCACAGCTCAGTTAACTGTCACCTCAGCCAATGGCATTTATCTCAAAACCCAAGTGCAGGATCTCAATGCCCACATCACAGAAGCCGGCATCATGGAAATCCATGAAACAGATGACCTCACACTGAACCAAGTCACCAATGCCAATGGCCCTATTTATGTCACAGCTCAAAACACCATCACAGCTCTTTCCATGGAATCACTCACAGATGCGCTTGGCAACAACATCAACCTCATTTCATTCACTGGAGACATCTTCATGGATTATATTGGAACAGGTGATTGGTATGGCCAAATCAGCTTATGTGCGGCCGGTGATATTAAGGAAGTGGCTGACAACAATGATCCGGATGTGGACTTAAAAGCCCACATGGCCATTCTCTATGCCCAGGGCCAAATTGGCGGACGCGGCTGGCGTCACCGCTGGGTGGAAACACCTGAAATGGATGTCTGGCATGTGTACGCCACCACCTATCCCCACATCTATTTCTACATTCCGCATCAAGTGGAAATCTTCTTGTCCACACAAGGCTCAGTGAATATTCAGGCTTCCGGTGACATCCATGTCAAATATCTGGACACCCATGGGCATGATGTGAACCTTCAGTCTTACTGGGGCCATATCACCATAGACCAAATCACAGCAGAGGCGCCTTATGCTGATGTGTGGCTGCAGGCTGATGAAGATATTCATCTGGCAGAAAAAACATATGGCAATGACCTGGGCTTTATACAAGCGGGTTCAGATGTCTCTATGCAGGCCAATGACAACATTCAGATTGATGGTTTTATTTCTGCTGGCGGCTGGATTGAACTGAACGGAAATGATGCGCTCATCATCAACAATACCTTAACAGCTGTCAAAGACATAGAACTCTACTCCCGGGGCAGTGTCCTTGTCACAGACAAAGCAATGATTGAATCCGGGGATGATATTTTCATGGCTTCCTACTGGCAATCCATTGGCATTCAAGGCCAAACCACAGCTGCTGGATGGATTGAATTGTCTGCGGATGATAATATCAATATCCAAAACACGCTGACAGCCGGAGAAGACATCCGCTTATCTGCTGACGAAAACATACTCATTTATGCTGATTTGCAGGCTGGCGATGATGTGGACTTATATGCCAGATGGGGAGATGTGATTGTCCATGCCAGCATCACAGCCAACGATGACCTGTACATCACAGCCGGCCAGGACATACACATCAAAGGAACGCTCACTGCCGGTGACAGGATCCGCTTGATGGCTGGTCATGACATTCACATACAAGGGTCTCTGCAATCCCATGACCTGGCGCTCACAGCTGATGACACAATCCAAATCACAAAAGACACAGTCATCAACACTTTGCAGGACATGGACATCACATCAGACCACATGCTGATCCAAGGCAGCTTAATGGCCCAAGAAGATGTCTGGCTCTATGCGTACGAATATGCGGAAATCATTGGCCATATCCAAGCACAAGAACATGTCTCCATCACCAGCGCCGGCTATCACCAAAATCTCCTTATTGACGGCACTGTGTCTGCCGGTCATGACATTGAGATCAAAACCCACTACCGTGACATCATTTTATCCGGCACACTCCAAGCTGGCGATGACGTGTACATCACATCCGGGGACGACTTCCTCTTCACCGGCGCCATCCACGCTGAAGACAATGTCATCATCTGGTATAGAGACACATTTGACAACCAAGGCACCATCACCGCCGAAGGCGACATCATCATCCGCCCGTACCATCGCCACTATTATCCTGACTATTACCCCTACTATTATCATCCCCACTGCTAAAACCCCTGTCATTTGGTTCAATACAATACGGCTCTCTCACATCAAGTTTTTCGTAGCTGCCCAATTTATTGGGCGCTTTTTAAAACTGCCAGTCCACTGGCAGAAGCATAAGGAGCTCCGGATGTCATGGATTCGTTTCTGCTGAGTTTTAAAGCGGTTTCCCTCTCCCCGACGCGGGAGAGGGGAGGGTGAGGGGTTTGTCAGCGCTTGATATAATAATCAGAAACGGCATTTTTTTAAGCGTAGAAAAAGATGACTAACAGAATTTGGGCCATTATGATTGGTCTCATTGAAAATGGACACCTGTCACCGGATGGCCGTAAGCAAAAATACCATTAGGTTAACGCATAAATTTTGATTTTGCATTTCCGGTTTATCCGGATCAGGATATTGTCATAGACAACTATAGCTGCAGTGATATGCCATAACCCAAAATGACAAACCGCTCATTTTCCTGTGAGCTTTGTTTTATTTGTCCAAATACCACCGGAGACCTTTAGCCGTAGGGGCGGACGGCTGTCCGCCCTGTCAGCCAGCCGTAGGTTTTTATTTAATCTTCGATTCTGAGCATATTTGTGTCAAAAGGTTGCGGCTCATTCCAAAACATATTACAATAAGAGTATGGCAAGACATGCCATACAAGGAGGTGCGCTTTATGAAAATAACAACCAATTTGGATGGCAGCTTGCTCAAGCAAGCCCTTCGCGCCACAGGGGCTCATTCACAAAGAGAAGTGATAGAAGCAGGGCTTAAAAATCTCTTGGCTGATGTGAAAAGGAAACGTTTTATCAAAGACTTTGATCACTTTCGTCTAAACCTGACCTTGGCCGCGCTGAAACGCCAGCGCGTATGAAATCAACTTATCTCATTGATACCTCAGCGTGGCTTTTTGTCCTGGGCACAAAATCTGTGGAGGATTTGCGCCGGCGGGTGTCATTCCTTGTCGAACAAAATCTGGCTGCCATGACCTCTCCCATCCTCTTTGAATTACTTTCAGGCGCCAGATCAACGCCGGAAGCCGTTCAATTGGAATCTTATCTTTCCTGCCTCCATCCCTATCCCTTGCAGGAATGGGAATGGACAGAAGCTGCCCAATGGACTCATTCTATAAGAACAAAAGCGATCAAAGTCAAAACAATGGATGCCCTTATTGCATACAAAGCCATCAAACATCATTTAATCCTCATTCATGCGGATGCGGGTTTTGACCGCCTTTCCCGCCATTCCTCTCTCCAAACCGAAAGTTATGTCAGCTTGATCCGTTCAAAAACAAAACAGTGACGTCATAGGGGACTTTGGATAAGTTTAAGATACACCTTAAAAAAAGTAAAAAATAAATAAAATTTAAGATACACTTGATTCTTGTTCCGAAAAATACTACCAGGTGTGTTATACGCTTGACAACAAAAAAGTCATGGACAGAGAATACAGAGGTCTGATGATGATCCGGGATACTTATGAAAAATACATTATGATTCTGGATGAAGAATCTTTTGGAGAAAAAGAAGGAATAAAGCATGTCTTGGTGTGGTAGGGAACGGCCGTGAATCAGTGGTCAGACCCATTTAAATTGTGGGATTGTAGTCTGCCGATTTATCGGCGCTTTTAAGGGTTTTGCCCCATGCGGTTTAGATAAGCCTGATTTCTGTAATTGCTTCATTTATGGGGCGCTTTTTGATAAGCTTTTGCTTTAAAGAGCCCGATAAATCGGGCAACTACTTCCTTATCTAAACC
>JANQER010000168.1 GCA_028278255.1 Elusimicrobiota bacterium
CTTGCTCAAAATATCATCTTCAGTGATGACTTCGGTTTTGATGATACAGCTTTTGAGCCGGCCTTTTTTTTGTAATTTTTCCACAAGGTCAGATTCCACGACCACCTCCGGCATTTCCCATGTTTTTTGGGGGCTTTGTCCGTATAAAGGGACAGCCAGAAATGCGGCTGTTAAACAGGATATAATCTTTTTGCAAAATAAAACAAAAGGCGAATTCATAGGTAAACTCCTTCGATAAAATGAATATTTGTTATAGGCGGTTTGTGTGTTTAAACAAACAAAGCCGCAGGTGTTATTGACAGACTCAACTCTTCATCAAGGCAAAAACATGCCCAAATACGGATTTGATCTGTTATTGGAATGGTTCTAAGAAAAGGCAATTCCGGGAGGCGCTCTGCTTGAAAAAAACAAATGTATGGGATATGGGTTTTGAGACCCTTTGGCCTGAAAAGAGAACGGATAAATCATTGATGCAAAAAACCGGTTTGTTCCAGGGGCATCAACGCAATTACATTCTTCAATGAAATGGGTATGATAATCCATCAAACCCGAACGGAAAAAAGGCAAAGGGCTTTGGCCTTTAAAGACCACGGCCTGCTGAGACATCTCTATTACATCTCTGTTGTTTATTGAATAACCTAATTGATAAGGGGATAGATTGGGGTGGTTATGTTGATAACCGGCCCCCTCATGGTCATGGATATGGACACGGGAATGAGGCATGACAGCCCAATAACAATACACGCATGTCATGCCCAAGAACAGCAAAGATTTCATTACTCTTTGACGCTTCAAAAACAACAAAGGGAGGTTGAAGTATTTGTGAAATATTTCCGTCATAATATTGAAATATAATTTCAATCCTATCATAAAAAAACTCAGCCTTTACTGCTGCATTCATGGCACATCCCAAAAACTTCATGCCGATGATAATACGGGGTAAAATTCGTTTTTCTCATTATTTTTGATTGTATTTTTTCAAGTTCAGGCCATTGAAGCTCTATAATTTTTGTGCAAGACAAACAGACCAAATGGTCATGATGAGGACGCTCGCTCTTTATTTCATAACGCAATCCGCCTTTGGCATCCTCTACCTTATCTATGATTTCGCATTCTTCCAGAAGCTTAATGGTTCGGAAGACTGTGACCTTGCCGATCCCCCGGGGTTTGAGCGCCACGTACAACTCTTCCTGGCTCAAATGCTTATCCGCCCGAAGAAAATAGTCTAAAATAGCCGCGCGCTGTGTTGTATAAACCAAATCTTTTTCTATCAACTTTTCCTGAAAAACAGTTTGGATTTTTTCAGTATAGCCTTTACGTCCGGCGGTCCACGTCGGGAAATATATGAGTTCTTTTTTATTGTCCATTGCATTGCCCATTGAAATTGTATTTCAATTATAAAAATTATCTATATATCTGTCAAGCCCGCATTTTATCAATCTGTCTCCACTTTCTCAGCCGTCATCCTATAGAGACTCATTAGAAAACCATCCTTAAATTTTTCGCCTACCTCAAGTCTGCCAAAAACTGTTATGGGTTTGAACGGCATGCTTTTGGCGGCTTTCCCGGGAACAAAATGCACCACAATAAAATCTGTGGGCTGCAAGCCAGCACCGAAACAACAGGTTGACAGATGGCGCATCAAGACAAAAGCTGTGATGCCATTGTCTCCGAACTCAAGAGGCATGGCATAACCCTTGATGGCCACTTCACGGCCGTTGTACGCCAAAACATCCCGGGGAATTTGATTTTTTGGGGGTGGTAAAGGCTTTCCATTCTTGTCCCAGCCGCCCATTATATAGAAATATGTGCTCAAGTGTTCGAAACCCATCCGAAGCCGCCCCCCCTTTTCTTGCGGGGGTGTGACTCCCGAAAAAGCTGAGCCTGCAGTGAAAAGCGCTAAAAGGAAAAAACTAATGATGGCCCGCATGACCCTTTTCTGACTCATGATGATCATGGTGGTGTTCTTCTTTATCATGAGACTTCAAGGCAACACCTGAAAAACTCTTTCCTTTCACTGTCAATGAATTCAAAGTCACCTCCCCCCAGTGAACTTTCCCTTTTAACCGCTCATCCACGCCTTGAAACTCAGAAGAATTGCCGGGCGTTTCTCCGGTCAGCACATTTTCCACTGCCGCAAGTTTTATTTTACGGCCGTCCGGCAGGGTCAGGCGGATGCTTTTTTCCGGCACGCGCACGGGATTTTCCGCGCACCCGTCAAGCACAAAAACACGGACCCGCCCTTGATCCGGTTCATGAAGCAGTTCCACATGGGCGAATTCTTCACCCAGCTCCACCAACAATCCGCCCCGCATGGCTTTGTGAACATGCCCGGAAGAAGCGTGTTCTTTCTCTGCCTTTGGCGGATGAGTGTGACACCCTGTCAGCAGCATCAAAAAACAAAGACTTAACAACAACTGACTCATTTCAGATTCCTCCTTTTTTATCCCGGATTTTTCATTAGAAAAATCCCCTTCGCAGCGCTCAGGATGGCTTCGCCCTGGATTACCCCTCGCGACATGTCGCAGAGCTTCCATGTCACGAGTCCTACGGAAAATTTTTCGGCTGAACTTCTTTGTCCCAACATTTTCTGATGATAATAGCTTGTCTAATGAAAAATTTGGGTTTATGAAATGGGAGACAAATGATGAGCCACATCAGTGGCGTACGCCCGCCAAGCCGGCAAAAGCCCGGCCACTGCTCCCAGTGCACCCAAGATTAATGGCGTCAGCCAAAGTGATGGATAGTGAAAACCCAGACTTAAAACCACACCGGTTTGTGCCTCTAAGATAAAAGATGTTCCCATAAAGATCACTGCATATACCCCATACCCCAAAATCGCCCCGCCTAAAGACAGCACCAAAGCCTCTCCCATCACTGCGGCAAAAACTGTTTTTCGTCGAGCGCCCAAAGCGCGCAAAATGGCGAATTCCCGCCGGCGTTCATTCATGGCATTGGTCAAAGCAGCCA
This sequence comes from Elusimicrobiota bacterium, assembly GCA_028278255.1. Taxonomy (GTDB): domain Bacteria; phylum Elusimicrobiota; class Elusimicrobia; order FEN-1173; family FEN-1173; genus JANQER01. Next base: position 2,971 of record JANQER010000168.1, read on the forward strand.
AAATGGTTCCGGCGCTGATAAAAGCAGTTAAAAAAGCCAAAAGCCCCAAAGCCTGTCTGACCCAGCCCAATTGGTTCAAAAAGTCATAGATCACCTTATTCACCGGCCAGGCCAGTGTAGCGGCTTTTCCTTGTTTGTTCACAGTCATGTCAAAAGTAAATCCGGACTCGAGAGAATGAAACTTCAACAGGACAGCGCTCACTTCTTTGTATTCATTGGGAATGGTTTCCCCTTCTTTCGGGGTATAGGTCTTGCCCCCTCCCCGCAGCACATGGCCGGATAAACGGTACTGGGCCTCTATAGGAATCCATATCACCCGGTCAGCCGGCGTGTTCATGGGTTTGAGAACACCCACCACATGGTATTTTTCAGCATGGCGCATGGACTCATCAAAAATGACCCCATGATAGGGGTGAAACACATCCCCTATGTCAAGGACTGTTTGTTTTGCCACAGCCGCGCCAATAACCGCTTCTCTTTTATCCGGATCAAAAAAACGGGTGCCTGTTTGGAGACGAAACAGGGCCGGTGATCCTTCCGCCTTATTGAACATCTGTCGGGTGGTGCCTACAATGCGAAAACCATTGTAATTGTCCCCCACAGCCAAGGGGACTGCCTGTGTGACACGGGGATCTTCTTTCACAGCTTCATACATGCTCCAAGGAATGTTGCCTGGTGAGGTTTCCAGATGAAAAAGGGAATTCAGCACCAGCTGCAAAGCGCTTCCGCGCGCACCCAGCACACCGTCGTACCCCAAGGCCCCGCCGGTAAAAGCCTCCAAGGCCCGCCCTTGCAACACTGATACCGCCATCAGCAAACCAGTAGCCAAGGCCACAGAACATATTGTCACCATAGAGGATAAACCATGCTGACGTAATGATCTTTTGATGATCAATATAACCCCGGACATTATGAAATCCTTCCATCCTGTGTTTTTTGAGTTTGATTGATGTCTGATAGGCGTTTACGGATTTTAAAGCGGTTGAGCACATTTGGGTCATGACTCACCACCAGAAGCGCTGCGCGATTGGTGTAACATAATTTTTTTAGAAGAGACAAAGCCTGTTGGCGCCTCTCCTGATCCAAACTGGCAGTGGGTTCATCTGCCAAAACCAATGCAGGTTTGTTGGCCAGGGCACGGGCCAAAGCCACGCGCTGCTGCTGTCCCACGGAAAGCTGAGCGGGCTTGTGTTTTTCATAGCCCTTTAACCCCACGGACTCCAGCAAACTGCGGGCAAAAACAGCATCCATACCGCGCACAAAGCTCTGGGCCAATATCAGATTTTCCAGCGCTGTTAATCCTTGCAGGAGATTGAAAGTTTGAAACATATAGCCTATCTTTTCCCCTCTCAGCTTGTCCCGCCGGGGTTCCGGCAGACAGGCCATATCCTTCCCTGCCATCATAACCTGTCCATGATCCGGGGTTAACAAACCTGATATGATATTTAAAAGTGTTGTCTTGCCGGAACCGCTTTCCCCTTCTAAAGACATTTGAACCCCGCGCGTCAATTCAAAACGCCGCACATTTAAAACACGGACTTTTCCGCCATTAGGAAGGGAAAAAGATTTGATGACATTGGTCATTTGTAAGAGACTCATCCTTTTATCCCCTGGACCAATCCCGCGCCTGCTAAAATCCAAGTCAATAAACGGCGATGAAAATCAATTTGTGAGGCCAAGGCCTCAGCGTCTAAATGGCGGTATTTCACAACATATAAATAACGCCCCAAATACCCCGCAAAAACAACGCCTATCAAGGCTGCCACAGAACCTGTCCAAAAGGCCCATGGAAAAAGTCCTGTAAAACCCCTTTGGTCAGCCATTAATATAGACGCTCCCTTGAGAAACCATCCCCCGCCAAACCCTGATGCGCTTAAAATACTTGTCCACCAAATTTTAGATAAGGGTTTTATCCACAGCAATCCCCCTGTTGCAGCCAATAGAAACCAAACCACACTTTGAGGCATAAAACCGCCAAACCAAAAGCCCAGAGCCAAAGCAGAGAGAATGCTCCCTTCTCTTTTCCAGGACACCTTCCTCTTTGGACGGGTCAGCATCCCGACCAAAACCAACAGCGCTAAAGCCCCGCTCAGGAAAAAAACCTTTGCCCCCCACTGCGCGCTCTCAAAACTTCTTAGGAGATTGCCCCGTTCCAAGCGATCCAGTTCCCATGAAAAGGTCTGCCCCAGAGGAACAGTGACTTTTTGCCTTTGGGCTCCATAAATCGTGACACGCGTCAAAAACTCCCGGGTAATGCCTTTCAAAGTCTTTCCCTTGGCTTCGTATTCATCCCAATCTACCTGATAAAATCCAGGCCGGCCGTTTAACATTCGTCCCTGGACAGGCCTTTCATAGACAAGATAAAAAGTCAGCTTGGCATCAAAAAACTCATCCCTCCCCGGCTCAAGGGTGTAAAAGCCGGAGATTGCTTTGCCGTTCAATTTCTTTCCATCAATGTCCAAGGGAAAAACCTTATTAATATGATCCTCGGCGTCCTTTAACATGGATGGGGTCAATGCTTTTTCCACGGGTTTTTCTTGAATCACATCTCCCATCCAATGCAGCGCATTGGCTTCCAATGTCATTCGAATGCAGTGCCGGTCCACCCTTATTTCCACATCAACAGGCTGAACCGGAGAAGCATGGGAAAAGAGAAAGCCCGGCTCCCAAAAAAACAGAATCCCTGCGATCAAAAGACGATAAACAAAGTTCATAAGAACCTCCGCTTCCTCAAATAAGCCCTTTTTCCTTAAAAATTTTCAATTCTCTTTCCGCTTTTTCCCGGTAATTTATATCCCGGCCGCTTTCCAAAATATGGAGGTATATTTCCGCAGCCCGAAGGTAATTCCCCTTTTTTTTATGCATCACCGCTAATATATTCTTAATCATGCTGGGACAATCCTCATGGAGAAAAGCTTCCTCCAAAAGTTGAATGGCTTTGTCCACATCCGCACTCTTTCGATACGCAATGGCGCCGGCATACAAGCGGTAACGCCAGTAGGTTGGGTCGTGTTGTGCTGCCAGAGTCAAAAGCTCCAAAGCTTCTTGAGGCCGATTAATAGATGGAATAAAAGCCAAAACACCTGCCGTGAAAATCATGCTGTAATGGTCATAAGGATTTAAGGAAAGAATCCGCCGGCCATATTCTTGCAGACGAGGAAAAGGTTCTTGATGTTGATCTTCTTGAACCGGCTTCTGCGAAGACAAATATTGCAGCATTTGTAAAAACACCAGGTCCCCGCCGATCCGCCGGGAACCCATAAAAACCGCGCCCATATCCTGGGCGGCGTATTGGACAGCCACTGGTTTTTCAAAGGGTGGAAGACCGGCGCCTCGATCCATACGCGCGGCAAACGCAGCTCCAGCCAAAGACCCAAAAGCCATGAGGAAAAAGAAAGCTGTTGTCCGTGTCATATCAGCACTCCTTGCGTGAAAAGAGCGCAGCGCTCAAGGCCAAACACGCGGTTGTGTAAAAGAACACATGCAACATCCCCGGGAAAAAACGAATCCCCTCTGAAAGGCCAGGAACACCAAAAACGTCCCGATAATTCAAAAGAGACAAATCCGGAACCACTAAAAGGAAAACCTTCAATCCAACCCCGGCCAAAGCAGAACCTGTTTTTTCCGCTATGAAACCAAGCTCTTCCGTGAAATGCCCGAGAAGCCAGAAAAAAACAGTGAACACCACTGAGACCGGCCCTGAGGTGGAAAAAAGAGAAAAGAAAAGCGCCAGGGCAATCACAATTGTGACTTTAAAAATCATAAAGGGAAAAGCCAGGAAAAAAGCAGCTTCCGGCGTCCACCCCCGCAAGAGCAAAAGACTACAGAGAAAAGCGCCCATCAGCAAAATACCGGCTGACACCGCCGCAACCAATCCCAAAAATCGTCCCAGCACGTACATCCAGCGAGGAAAGGGGCGCGCCAGCACCAGGTATACGCTTCGAGACTCTGTTTCATCCAGAATCAAGCCAACCGCGCCAAACAAAGCCGCAGCCAAACCAAATAATTCTGTTGCCGCCAAACCAACGTCCCAAACCACCACCAGTTCCTGGTCCGCGGCCACAGCGCCAAACAATAAAGACACAGCCGTCATCATAAAACCAAACAACACCACAACCAGATGCAGCCGGCTGCGTGCCTGCTGAGACAGCGTATAAAACGCAATGGTCAACACTGTTTTCATTGTAAAACCTCCGTGCAAATTATTTTTAAGATTCCTCTCCGACATCCCCGGCAGACAGAAATTTAATTTTGGCCAACTTCCA
>JANQER010000152.1 GCA_028278255.1 Elusimicrobiota bacterium
CTGAAAAAAGCATCACTTGTTTTTCGCGCGGAGTGCCCTTAATAATTTGCGTCACCTGCGGCGCAAACCCCATATCAAACATACGGTCAGCCTCATCCAAAATCAGAATACGATATTCCTTCAAATGAACAGTGCCTCTTTCCACATGATCAATCAGCCGGCCCGGTGTGGCAATCACAATTTCACGCCCCTTCTTCAAAGAGCTGATTTGAGGAAATATCGGAGCGCCGCCGATCAAAACCGTGCTTTTCATCCCAAAAGCCGGCGCTATTTTTTTCACGGTCTCATTCACTTGCATAGCCAATTCCCGTGTGGGCACCACCACCAGAGCCCCGCCAGGCCCTTTGGCCAGATTCTGAAGCATGGGAATCGTAAAAGCCAACGTTTTCCCAGTGCCTGTCTGCGCAATCCCCACCAAATCTTTTCCTTCAATCCCAATGGGAATGGCTTTATGCTGAATGGGCGTGGGCACCATAAATTTTAACTTATCCAAAAGAGTTAGAATCGTCGGTGCAATTCCCAGTCCGTCAAAATTCGATACAGAATACGACATAATCAATTCTCCTTGTTATCCTTTTAAAATGTTATTATATAAACTATACGTTAAAAATGACACAAATAAAGGGTTAAAACGCATGAACCAGAGGAGACACTTTTTATGAAGAAAGACACTTTTAAAAAAACAATCATGTTCATATTATTGGCTTCTTTGTATTTTTCTCTGGCACAAAAAGTCATGGCAGATCAACAAGACAAAGAACGTGCTGTCACAGCTCTCAATGAAGTGATTAAAAAGGATCCCAACAATGCCGAACTCTGGCTGCATCTGGGATTTGCCTATCGCAAAATCAATAAAATCAGCCAAGCTCAACAAGCCTTTGAAAAAACCGCTGAATTAAACCCTGAAAACCAAGAAGCCCTTTTCATGCTTGGTCTCATATACGAAAAAAACAAACAAACCCAAAAAGCCTTAAAAGCTTGGAAACAATATTTATCAGTGTCCACTGACCCGGAAAAACGCAGCCTGGCAGAAAAACACATTCATCATCTCAGTCAATAACATGAAACAACTCACATATAAAATCATCTGCTTGTCTCTTCTGGCCGGGATCACAGCCATGGGAATGACTGGCTGCATCAAACCCCGTGTGGCTGTCAATGCCAATGCGGATTTCTCGCAAATCAAAAGAGTGGCCGTGGCCTCATTCAACGGGCCTGGCGGGGACATGGCCGCAGATCTTTTTGCCCAAGACCTGCTCATGCACGGGGCAGATGTGGTGGAACGGCAAAGGTTGGACGCGGTTCTCCGGGAATACAAATTGGCTGAACAAAACTTCCTAAATCCCGACACCATCAAAAAAATGGGACAAATTCTTGGGGTGGATGCGATTTTTGTCGGCACAGTGGGCACAAATGTGCCCAGCCAAAGTTATCTCATCCAAACACACCCTGAAGGCATCAACATCAATACTGTCACAAAAGTCAACAACCCCAATTTGCGCGCCAGAAGCAGCAATGTTTTGGGCATCCCAGACTCCCAAATCATCACATCAGCCGCCCAAGCCTTTATGATCGCACGCATGATTGATGTGGAAACAGGGTCAGTCCTCTGGTCAGCCCGCATGAGCTATGAAGG
>JANQER010000157.1 GCA_028278255.1 Elusimicrobiota bacterium
TTTGACATTACCCGGATAAACCGGAAATAACCAAATTCCAAGGAACAATAACCAAATAATAACCAATAACCAAAATACAATAATCAAACAAAGGCCAAACCCCTGGAAATTCAAATATTCAAAATGAAAAATTTTTCAACTTAACCCCTTTTTCCCCCTTTGCCCTTTTCCCTTGCTTACACGTTTTTTGTTTCGGATTCCGAGGGGTCAAATGCCTGAAGATTGCCGATCAGCTCACGGGCTTCTTCCTCGCTCACGCATATCCCGAAACGAAACACATGACCCTCATAGTCAAAAACGATTTTTCCCGCGTGCTTTCCGCATAAAACCTTGTTCGCCGCATTCCTCCCCTCGGAATAGGAGAAGGACCTATTTTTTATATCTGAAAAACGGATGTTTTTCATTTCTTCCAGCAAAAAATCACGCGCCCAAGTCCTGAACAGCTTAAAATCATGACTAAATCTGACCAGGTTGTTTTCAATCATCAATATTTCCTTGCCTATGGCGCACAAGGCCGCTTTGTGAAACAACCCAAAAAACACAGCTGTCAAAAACCCCAGAAAAACCAATGACACCCCGTATTCATTCTGTCCTTGAAAAAAAGAAAAAGACAAAAAAACAGAAGCACCGCTTAAAAAAACAAAAAGACCGATGATTTTATAAAACAGTTTTTTTTCAGATGGGGAACGGCGAGACATAGGGATTTTGACATGCATCCCATTGTTTTTGACCTCATACGATATGAACTTATTGCTGATTTTTAGATTGGCCATATTGATTAAATTCCAAATTCCAAGAAACAATAACCAAATTCAAAAATCTGTAAACAGCAAGAGACAAGGATTGTTCCAGTAGTCCGACCCGTTTAAAATGTGGGGGCATTGGTTATTATTGGATTATTGTTTCTTGGAATTTGGTTATTTCCTTTTCTTTGGCTCAGAAAACAGGTTGTCGTCGATAAAATCATTTATTTTTAGGTTCACAATCTTAAACGCTTTTAGTTTTGTGTCGTTTTTGTCATAAACTGATCTCATCATGGGGATGGACAATGACCGATGCGTTTCATAGGAGGAAAAAGACACTTTGACCACCCCGTCTCCTGTATTGGCATCAAAAATTAACCCTTGTATGCGTTTGTCGCTTTTATCCAAATAAGCAACAAAATCATTAAAAGGCAATGAGTGCTTTGACTGCTCCAAAACAACTTTTATCCGCAGCAACAACCTGTCCAGAAAAAAACCTCTGCCCAAGTAACTCAGCTTCGCATAAGATTCCTTCACAGTGTGCGCGGTCAAAACCCACGATGCTTTTAAAATCAAATCCTGATGAATGTGCTTGAGGCGTGCAGAATCACCCACTTTTTTTTCGCCGTTGAGCGACCACGTCCCGGTTGAATTCACCACATTGACCTGGTTTCCTTCAGGCCGATAAATCTCTTCTCTGATCCTCAATCCTTTTGGGTCATGCAATCGGATCAAATGACGGCCTTTGTTGATCACATGAGCCTCAAGGCCGTAATGGCTTTCTATAAAATCATATTGAATTGTTTCCACACGCTGGTACTTCCGCATGCCTCCTGCAAATTCAACGGATTTATTGATCAGCCGCTCAGCCAATGGAAGCTTTTTTTTGGCCGACAAGCCAGTTGCCAATGTCATCAGGGCCAGTATGAATAAAAATATTTTTTTCATGCGTTATATTGTAACTTATTTTAACCCGAATTGTGCATTAGGATCGCGGGATTCGACAAAGCAGCCGGGACATTTTCTTTCTCAAAATACTCGCCCATAGCGTACGGCTATGAGCTCATATTTTTCGTCGAAACTGCCCCGGCTGCTTCGTCTCGGTCCTCACGCCCTAATGCACAATCCGGGTTTTAACGGACTTGGAAGGTTTTTAAACCATTGTAAAAGGGTCAGTTGCGAAATAGCCTACTAAGGCCCTCACCCTTCACTTCGTGAAGCCCTCACCCGTCGGAGACAGGAGAGGGGGTTCGAAGGGAAAAAGCATTTCGCAACAGTCCCTAAAATATTTTACAATAGATCAATGACAAACAAACCACACACCTTTATTGACTCGATAATTATGGGGTTTACCGGCAGTTCTGTCAATCTCATTGTACCGTCACATGGCACATTGTGTTTTGATAACAGCGGACGTTTGTTCGGGCACCACAAAAACCACACGTCTTTTTCACGGGGATTGGACGGCCGCATCATCAAGAAGACATGGAGCCCCGGCAAACCCTGTCCTCATCCCCAAACCATCAAAGAACTGTCAAAAAGAGAAATCCATCAATTTCATTCTCACATAACACACATCCTCAGAAAGTGCTTAAGGAGCGCTGATGTGTGCCATATGGAAATCTATTATAAAAGCCGCAAAAAGCACATGTCTTTATGGAGAATCAAAAAAACCTTGACCGCTCTTCTGCATTTTACTGAAGAACGATTAACAACAGACGCGCAGATTTTTAAACAAACATACCGCCCTATTGGAATTCTGCCGCCTGACCAATATCTGTCATTGGTGATACAAGTCACAGAAGGCTGTTCCTGGAACAAATGCACATTTTGCCGGTTTTATGCCGGTGTCTCACACAAAATTCGCTCACAAGAAGAGATAATGACGCATATTGATCAAGTGCGCCAATATGTCAGCTCTTCACTGTCCAGAAGATGTTCCCTGTTTTTGGGAGATGCCAATGCTTTTGATGCCCGGCCTGACACACTGATTTGGGCCTGCCAAACACTCAGCCGTTTATTCCCCAAACAAGCCTCTCCCCAGTCTGACGGCATGGGCGGGATTTATTCATTTGGAGAGGTCAACAGACTTCTCCAATGGGAAAAAAATGATTTGATCAAACTAAGACTAGCCGGTCTACGCCGTGTTTTTATCGGGGTGGAAACAGGCGCGGATAAACTTCGTCAATGGACACGCAAACCAGGGACTTCAGAACAAGTCTGGCAAACCGTTCAAAAAATAAAATCATCCGGGATCAGTGTAGGCCTTGTGTTGCTGGCCGGTATAGGCGGAAAAGAACACAGTGCACTGCATGCAACAGAAACTGAAAAATTATTGCTAAAAATGCCTTTAAACAATGAAGATATTGTGTATTTTTCACCTTTGTCTCAAGGCCCTTCGGACAAATGGACAAAATTGTCCCGCACAGCCTCACAGCATCAAATTCAAGACATGACTTCAATGATTCAATCCTTACCAACTCCCCCCAAAACCGGTTTATACAATATCAATGAATATTTATATTGACTTTTTTGTTTATGTACGATATCCTGTACTTATGACTGCTATCACATACACAGAAGCCAGAGAGAAACTGGCAGATACCATCATTAAAGTTTGCAGAGATCATGACCCGGTTATTATTACAAGAAAACGGCAAGATGCTGTGGTCATGATTTCTTTAGAGGACTATGAATCCCTCTGCGAAACCTCCTATTTGTTAAAAAGCCCGAAAAACGCCAAAAGGCTTTTAGAATCCACTCACCAGTTAAACAACGATAAAGGAATAGAAAAAAAACTTCTTGATTAAATGAAACTCATCTTCTCTGAACACGCCTGGAACGATTATCTTTATTGGCAAAACACCGATAAAAAAATACTAAAAAGAATCAATTCTCTCATACAGGAGACACAAAGACATCCTTTTGAAGGGACCGGAAAACCCGAACCATTAAGGCATGCACTGGCTGGGTATTGGTCCAGACGTATTACAGATGAACACAGATTGGTCTATAAAGTGGAAGGAAATTCAGTCTATATCGCCCAAGTGAGATATCATTATTGATCGCTGTGAGGTTTTCCACCAAACAGGTGCCTGGCTATTTGTTGGCCGGTGTATGGCGCCAAAAGAATTCCACGACGGAAATGACCGGCTGCCAGCCATAAACCTTTTATCCCTTTTGCCGGCCCTATCACAGGCAGCCCATCAGGAGTGCCTGGCCGAAGCCCGGCCCATGCCCCCTTAAAAGGCAGATCTCCTATTCCAGGGAACCATGTCATCACTCCCTTGGATATTTTTTGAATGGCTTTTTGCGTGGATTTCTCCCTGAATCCCACGTGCTCCATTGTGGTGCCGGCATACAAATAGCCGTCCGGCTTCGGCACCATATAAAAACCTGATTCTCCTAAAAACACAGGGAATGTCACAAATCTTTTTTGCATTTGGAAAATAAGGATTTGTCCGCGCACAGGCTGGATAGGAATGTGCAATCCCAGTTTTTCAGACAACAGACCTGTCCAAGGCCCTGCGGCAAGAACAATATGCGCGCACTGATATTGCGCGTTTTTGGCTTGAACACCTGTCACGCGGTTCTTGTGTCGAATAAAACCCGTGACTTCTGCGTGTTCTTTGATCTCAGCCCCATGCGCCAGAGCCCCCTGATAAAAAGAAGCACACACCCGGCCCACAGACACTTGTCCGTCTAACGGACAAAACACGCCGCCTTTGATGTCCCCTTTTAAAGCAGGCATCATTGTCTTGACCTGAACAGGCTCATGCCATTGCACTTCATGATCAAGGGCATATCTGCGGACAAAATCTTTTTTTTCTTTTTCACTGCAGGCCAGCATCATAATGCCCGATTGTTCATATTCGATGTCAATGCCATATTGTTCTTTGAACACAGGAGACAAGGATGCGTACAATGTACGGCTCTGCAGACAGGCTTTTCGAAAGGATGGATTGATAAAATGTTCGGAATGAATCCCCAGCATACCGGCTGCCCCGCTGGACGCATGACTGCCCACTGTGTCTTTTTCCAAAACCAAAACTTTGATTTTTTCTTTGGCCAAATAATAAGCCACAGAACAGCCAATAATGCCGCCGCCCACCACTATAACATCATAAGACTTCTTATCAGAAAATTTCAAATTTATCATATTGAAACCACAGATGGACACGGATGAACACAGTAATTTTTTAGGAGAAAACCATTGTATTAATAAAAACCATAAGTATTTTTGTTTTTACCGTGTTTATCCGTGTTCATCCGTGGTTACCTGAGTAGTTTTTAATATTTAGACTTTGCATTTCCGGTTTATCCGCCGCTGTAAGGAGACATAATGGCCACTTCATCTCCATCATTCACGACAACAGACAGATCTGCGAGTTCTCTATTCACCGCATAGAAAAGCCCATGCATATCCTTAAGGGCAGACAAACGCGAATCCGATACAATGTCTTTCAACAAAACTTCACCTGAAATATCGAATGCCATATTTTGGCGCCCCATGCATTCTGCTGCTTGTGCAAAAAACAAAATCTGCGCTGCCATAATAAACCTCACAAATAAAAATCCCGGTCCCGAGAAACCCTCAGAACCGGCATTTTAATCTTTTAATTTCGTGAGCGAAGCGAACTCATTTCGTCCGCCATGCCTTCTTGGCGGGCCAATTTCACACCCTCTGGGCGCCAATGTCATGCGGACAATTTGATCAACCCATTATCCGCATTTCGAATACCCGCAAGTTTTGCAGGCCGCACATCCGTTTTCATGCCTCAAAATTTCGCCGCAATCCGGGCAAATCCCGGCAAATTCGTCCGGCATGCCCATGGCTGCGGCTTTTTTTGTTTTTCCATTCCCTGACTCCTGCACGTTTTCCTTGAGCGCAGGCACAGGATGGCCGAAATGGAATGTTTTTTGCAAAGGCTTTTTCACTGGTTCCGGCAGAGTGGCCATGCGCGGGAATTCCTTGCCGGGATTAAAAGAATCACCGTACAAATAACGGCCCAAAGACAATGCCACTCCTTGCGACACTGTGGACACGCGCACAGTTGTCCCATCTGTGGACCGGTCAAAAGCCACTTCCCGGCTGCGGACCCGCCACAGTTGTTCAAGAATATCCCGGGGATCCACTTCTGCACGAAGCAAAAGAGACACCAGCCTGCCTGTGACTTCGGCTTCAGCGTCCAATGATTTCACAAAAACCTCGCAAAGTCCCATTTCATCGCCATTCACAGTCACATAAATAGGGCCTCTGGGTGTTTCCACGCGCTCTGTACGGCCTTCTGTGACCTTGGGCCGTGTGCGCGCCGCCGGCATTGGCTCTTCCGTGACTGAAGAAGACAATTTGGCTTCCCGGGCTTTTCTTTTCACTTCTTCTTCAGTGATGAGAACGCCTTCACGGCTCCCTTCCCTGTAAACAGTCATGCCTTTGCATCCTGATTTCCAAGCCAATGTGTAAATTTTTTTGACATCATCCACTGTGGCTTCCCGGTGCAAATTAATGGTGGAGGAAATGGCATGGTCAATATGCTGTTGAATAGCCGCCTGCATGGCGATTCTTTTTTCAGGTTCAATTTTATGCGCTGTGACAAAATAATCCGGCAATTCACTGTCATCCATAATATGATGACTGCGCATATATTCTCCCACCAAAGGATGATACACTTTAAAAAACTCCTGCGTCAATGACTCGCTGCGGCGCACATAAAACAAATCAAAAATAGGCTCTATCCCTGAGGTCACCCCGGCCAGTAAGGCCCCGGAACCGACAGGCGGCACTGTTAAAAGCGCCACATTTCTGAGACCGTGCTTTTTTATTTTTTCCCGGATCTCCGGAGAGAGCCGCTGAATATAAGGTGATTTGAAATGTTTCTCTTGGTCATATTCGGGAAAAACGCCCTTTTCAATTCCCAGTTCAATGCTTTGATCGTACACAATATGTTTGATACGTTCAAAAAGTTTATCCGTAAAAGAGATGGACTCGTCTGTTCCATACGTCAACCGCATCATGCAAAGCATATCACCGAGGCCGGTAAAACCCACGCCAATACGGCGCGACCGCATGCTGGCGTCTCCTTGTTGTTTCAGCGGGTGTCTTTCGCAATTGTATTCCAGCACATTGTCGAGGAACCTGACCATATATCTCAGGGCTTTTTCCATGTTGTCCCAATCAATACAGGCGGACTCTTGAAATTCATTCTTAACAAACTTGGCCAAGTTGATATTCCCCAAACAGCAGTCCCCATAGCCCTCAAGAGGAATCTCACTGCATGGATTTGTGGAAATAACTTCCATGCCATTGTATTCTGACGTGGATTCACGTTTGATGGTGTCCCAAAAAATAATGCCTGGTTCCGCCCAATCGCGCGCGCCTGTGGCCAGTTCATCCCACAATTCCCTGGCGGAGATGGTCCGGTTCATTTCCGTTTTGTCTGTCTTATAAACCAAGTTAAAAGTATCACCTGTTTGAACGGCCTTCATCAGAGTGTCAGACACCAAGACAGAAATATTGGCATACCTGACTGTGCGCAAATTGCGCTTGATCCGGCAAAAATCCAGAATATCCGGATGCGAATCACGCATGGTCAACATCAGCGCCCCGCGCCGGCCGGCCTGGCCAATGGTGCCGGTTGTCACGGAAAAAAGGTCCATAAAAGACACAGCCCCGGAAGACGTGACAGCCGCATTGTTCACAGACGCGCCTTTTGGCCGCAGCAAACTGATATCAGTCCCCACGCCGCCCCCCAAAGAATATGTACGGGCAGCTTCTTTGCACCAATTAAACACCCCTTCTATGGAATCCTCTGTGACGGGCACCACATAACAATTCAATAAAGTGACACGACGATTATTCCCGGCACCAAAAAGGATGCGGCCGCCGGGAATGGACCTGAAATCTTCAAGCAGCCAGTAAAATTTTTCTTCCCATTCTTTTTTCAATTCATCTGTTTTCTCAACAGAAGCCATGGTTTTGGCCACACGCCGCCACATTTCCTGGGGCAATTTTTCAACCACGCGTCCTTTTTCATCCCGCAGCGCATATTTATCCAAAAACACCCTGCACCGAAGAGAGTCATCACGAAAATAGACTTTCAGTTCAGGTGTAGCCGTCACATGTTTCGTGTCAATCAATGTCATTTCTTTTTCCTTTTCATTTTCCAATACAGTGGTTTCAGCCATCTTGCCCTCCAAAGATTTTAATCATATCATCATTCCTGAATCTCATGGATCCTTGTCATCATTTGTTTTGTTAGGAAATTCCTGAAGGAGCAGCCCTGGTTTGTCTTAACTTATCTCTAAATTTCTAATACTGCCCCTATACTACCAAAAAAAAATAATAAATCACAGAAAATAAATTTAATGGGATTCAAAAAAAAGATAGGCTCAAAAAAACAAATTGACTTTTCAAAATTTATTTTTTTGTTTTTTTGTTGCAGGGGCGGGCCTTGTGCAGGTCTTTGCATCTGCCGAGGGGAAGGGGCATCCGCCAATAAAGCACTGTCGGATCTTGGAGATGTCCGCCCATTCAGATGGGATGCAACAATACAATTTTAAATTCACCCGGCAATTCGGGTCACCGGATAAAAAAACGCGCGGGTGACCTCCGACAATATTACAATTTCGTATTTTTCACATCAGGTTTCGGTGCGTTGACCCTTTCCCCCACAATCTTGTCTCCCATCACAATATGCTTTTTGGCCTTGACATTCATCTTGTTCAGATCATGCCTCATGGCCACAAGCGCTGTGGACAAAATATCTTCATTGCCTTGATTAAGCATAAGCGCATCATGCATATTCATATAACAGTCCTCCCATCGTTCTGGTTCATTGTTCCTGATCACATCAACAGGCGCTATCCATTCTCTCCTGCCCATTGTCCGTTCAGTTGTCAATTCCTTTTGACGTGGTTTGACAGGCATTCGTCCCGCCCACATTTTCAGCAATCCCGTCAATAAGAGACATATCAAAAGTCCTGCCATTCCCATAGACAACTGAATTTTTGCCGCTTTTTCCTCTATAAATGCCATTGACATGCCCACTTCAAAAGTCATCGGTGCTTCCCCGGCATTTTTTATTTTCTTTGATATCACCAAAACCGAGTCATCATAAATCCCCCCCCGGCCAAGGACATTGGGCGTGAACATCAAAGACTCTAAAACTTCCCCTTCTGATGCCTCCGCAAGAGTCAAAGAACGGCCGTCTGCATCTTTAAAATAGGACCAAACAACCCCCTCATTTCCAGACACTTCATTTTCAATGGCTTTCAATGCCGACAAATCCCGGTTTGACACAAAATCATGACTCACGGATGCAATAAACTCAGTCAGGTGCTCCGTGCTTGCAGTGACGTCATTTTTCAGATGCCCTTCCAGGCGCATGCCCACATAAACAATGGCAGCCACCTGAGCCATCACCAAAACCAAGTTGACCGGAACAATGTATTTTGCCGCAAATCCGCTGAACAGTTGAGCCATGTTTTTCTTGCTATTGGGGAATGTGTCTTGCCTCATAATAAACCTTCCTCCTTAACGCCCACAACCTTCTGTATAATATGTCGGTCATCCGGCAATTTTCTTAACAGGCGCCTTGACACTCAATCAGGGTTAAAGTATTTGCCCCCCCTGTCGATAATGTCAGTATGGAACAATCACAGAAAAACACGCCAAATAACAGCAAAAACACGTTTTTTCCCCCCGCCAATAAACGTGAGTGCCGCCACATACTTTTGGTGGATGATGATCCGGACATTTTAAGCGCTTTATTGCGCAGTTTCAGGGACAATGGCAACAAATTTTTGTCTGCCGGTTCAGGCCGGGAAGCGCTCGACATCATGGAAAAAAACCATGTGGACCTGGTCATATCCGATCTCAGAATGCCGCATATGTCCGGCTCTGAATTTTTAACGCATGTCAAAGGCCGCTGGCCCAAAACAATCCGCATCCTGCTCACAGGATATGTGGACCTGGATGATATTCAAAACATGATCAACACTGGTTTGGCGCATCGTTTTGTGACCAAGCCATGGGATATAGCTGATTTGCGGCACACAGTCGAATTGGCTTTGCAGGATCTATCTGCTGATGAAGAATCCGAACATTCAAAAGTGGAATTGTTGGCCGGGCTGTCCCATGAACTGAAAAACCCTGTGTCTGCCATTGTGGGCATTACCAAAGTACTCAACACCCTTAAACCCGGCGCCAATCATTCAGCGTATATCCGTATGCTGGACGGGTCAGGACGCGCGCTTTTAAATGTGGTGAATGATTTCCTTCATTTCTCACAAGTGGAAACAGGGAAAATGCCGGTCCAATCCGCAGATTTTGATCTGCGCGAAGTGGTGGAAGAAACAACAGAACTCCTGGCGGTGCAGGCGCAGGCCAAAGGCGTGGAAATGGCTTGTTTTGTCCCCTCTCACATGCCCCCCACTGTCAAAGGAGATGCCGCCAGGATCAAACAGGTTTTATTGAACTTCATCAATAATGCGGTCAAATTTACTGATTCAGGAGAAGTGGTAGTCAAAGCAGAGCCACAATTCGAAATGGACTCTGTTTTCTGGGTCCATTTCTCAGTCACAGACACAGGACCGGGCATATCCCAGGAAGAGCAAGCATGGCTTTTTAATCCTTTTTATCAAGCCACGCACGGCACCAAACAAATAAAAGGAGGCACAGGCCTTGGTTTGGCCATTTCCAAGCGCATTATTGAATCCATGGGCGGGCATGTGGGATTTTCAAGCCAGGAAGGCGTTGGATCGGAATTTTGGTTTGAACTGCCTTTTGACAAACAGATCTTAAATCCGCCTGCTGAACCTAAAATCGCTTTTCCGAACAAAAAAGTTCTTGTTGTAGAAGAAAATAAAAGTGTCGGAAAAACCACAACAGCCTTATTAAAATCCCTGGAAATTGAGGCCACAGAAGCCTCTGACACATCAGACATTCCTTCAAACGCCGCCTCTTGGGATCTGGTCATTGTGGACAACAAAATATTAGGGACAAACTGGCAGGACAAAATACACCAACTTAAAGAGAAAATAGGTCAATCAATTCCAGTGCTCATCACCACCACTCACACAACCCCGCTGGACCCGGACATGCTTCACAAAGAAGGCATCAAAAACACCCTCATGAAGCCTGTCCGCTACGCTGTGTTACTCGAACATCTGAAAGATATACTCTGAAAAAATTCTAAACACTAAACTCTAAATTCTAAACAAAACAATTTCTTAAAAATTAAACATAAAAACAAACCCTTTCAAACCAGCCATCTTATTGTTTTTTGATTGTCTTTTTGTTTTGGGACTTCTGTTGTGAAAGTCAGGCATAATAAACTTGTCTCCCCTCTCCCGCTTGCGGGAGAGGGCATCGAGCCTCCGGCTCGAAGGGTGAGGGCGGTGTCAATAAAAGAAAAAAAGAGATAGAATTTTCTTTTATAATGACGGCGCTATAATCAAAGCCACAATGAGGGTTAATTTCATCAAAATATTCAGAGAAGGCCCTGATGTGTCTTTCAAAGGGTCCCCGACTGTGTCGCCCACCACAGTGGATTTATGCACTTCAGAACCGGATTTATACACCACTCCATCCACTTCAACGCCTTCTTCAATCATTTTCTTGGCATTGTCCCAAGCTCCGCCTGTGTTGGATTGGAAGATTGCCAGCATCACGCCTGTCACAGTCAACCCCACCAGCATGCCAGCCAAAGCTTCAGCGCCTAGTCCCGGTGTAAACCCAATCACCACAGGTACAAGAATAGCCAAAAGCCCCGGAAGAACCATCTCTTTTAAAGAAGAAGTCGTGGAAATAGACACACATTTTTCATATTCAGCTTTGCCGTCAGCTTTTTCCAGAATGGCCTTTTCTTCAGGTGAGACATTGTCCAGATTTGACTCATGTTTTTTCATCACCTCAAGAGCCGCTTTCAACTCTGGGATACTCACAAATTGACGCCGCACTTCATTGATCATGGACATGGCAGCCTTGCCCACAGCCGCAATGGCCAATGAAGAAAATAAAAATGGCATCATGCCGCCGATAAACAATCCGGCAATCACAACCGTGTTGGTCAAATTAATGGTTTTTAAATGCGCTTGCTGGGCAAAAGCCACAAACAAAACAAGCGATGTCAGAGCGGCTGACCCAATGGCAAATCCCTTTCCAATGGCGGCTGTGGTGTTTCCCACGCCATCCAGTTTGCTGGTGCGTTCTCTGACATGCTTTGGTCTTTCACTCATTTCAGCGATGCCGCCGGCATTATCAGAAATCGGACCGTACGCATCCACAGCCAGCTGGATCCCGGTATTGGCCAGCATGCCCACAGCAGCCAATGCTATCCCGTAAAGTCCTGCCAGGTAATAAGAAAACACAATGCCGCCGGCAATCACTAGGGTAGGAAAACAAGTGGATTTCATGCCCACACCGATTCCGGAAATAATATTGGTGGCAGACCCGGCAATGGACTGACGCACAATCAAAGACACGGGCTTGGTGTGCGTGCCTGTGTAATGTTCAGTGATTTTGCCGATCAACAACCCTGCCATGAGCCCCACAATCGTGGCCCAAAAAACACCGTATTGAGAATACGTCTTGCCGTCAATGGTCCATGATTCCGGCATCACCCATTTAATAATAAAAAACGAAGCCGCCAGCATCAGAGCCGCTGCAATAAATTCACCGATATTCAGGGCTTTATGAGGCCCCCATCCTTCCTTCACGCGCACAAACATGGCCCCTATAATAGAACAAATAATACCGGCTGCAGAAAGGAAAAGCGGCAGCAAAACACCATTGAGACCATTGAACCCATTCTGAAAAGCCGGATTGCCCACAAACACAATCCCCAGCACCATTGTGCCCAGTATTGATCCCACATAAGATTCAAACAAATCAGCGCCCATGCCGGCCACATCTCCCACATTGTCGCCTACATTGTCAGCAATGGTGGCGGGATTAAGAGGATGGTCTTCCGGGATACCGGCTTCCACCTTGCCCACCATATCAGCCCCAATATCAGCGGCTTTTGTAAAAATACCGCCTCCCACCCGGGTAAACAAAGCAATCGAAGAAGCGCCCAATGAAAAACCTGTGATGGTATTAATCACTTTGCTGATGGTCCATTCCGCGCCAATGCCATAATGGTAAAACAAAAACAAAGTGCTCAACCCAATCACGCCCAATCCCACAACGCCCAGTCCCATGACTGATCCGCCGGTAAAAGCCACTTCCAATGCTTTTCCCAAAGAAGATTCAGCCGCATGCGTGGTGCGCACATTGGCTTTGGTGGCCACCCGCATACCCAAAAAGCCGGCCAACCCGGAACATAAAGCCCCTGCCACAAATGAAAACGCCACAAAAGCGCTTGACTCTTTCTCAAAATACCCTTTAAAAGCCAGCAAAGCCGCTACAATCACAACAAAAAAGATCAAAATCTTATATTCGGCCTTTAAAAACGCCATAGCGCCCTGCGCAATACGAATAGAAATATTCCGCATTTTTTCCGTCCCATCACTCAGCTTATTGATCCAAGCTGTTTTCCAAAACGTATAACCAAGTCCTGCTATGCCGATCAGAGGCAACAAAAATATAAACAATTTCATTGTTTTAATAACCCATCCTTTTTAATAGTGTTCTGACTGAATGCCACAGATTGAAAACCGCAGACCAAAGACTTTAACGCGTGTTGTGGTGAGATATCAACTTTTCGTGCTCTTTGGGGTAATGATTATATAATAAATTACGCTTAAATCCAAATATAGGTTGATTGAACAAAAACTTAACCCATCACCTTATCAATAAGCCCCCCGCCTAAGACCACGTCCCCTTGATAAAAAACAATGGATTGGCCCGGGGTAATGGATTCCTGGAATTCTTTAAAAACCACCCTCAATGTGTCCCCTTGTCTGGCAACGACACAAGAAGCAGGCTGATGCGCATACCGTATTTTGGCTGTCAAGCCGTCTGAAAAATCATCATGCAATAAATTAATGTCTTTGACCAAAAGCTCTTTGCCAAGAAGATCCTCTTTAGAGCCCACCACCAAACAATTGGTCCGGGCATCAATGGACACCACATAAAGAGGCGTGCCAAACCCAATGCCCAAACCTTCTCTTTGGCCAATGGTATAAAAACAAATGCCTTTATGTTCACCTAGAATGTCTCCGTTCCTGTGCACAATAGGACCGGGAGCAGGGGGCGCCATCCTGGCGTCCAAAAATGCCTTGTAATTTCGGCCGGGAATAAAACAAATGTCCTGGCTTTGCGGCTTGTCAGCCACAGGCAGACCGTTTTTTTGGGCTTCCTGCCGCACATCGTCTTTTGTGATATCAGACAAAGGAAAAAACACAAAGTCCAAATCCTCTTTTTTGATTCCGTATAAAAAGTACGTCTGGTCTTTTTTGCGGTCCAAAGGCTTTTTAAGACACCCATGTTCCCTCTTGGCATAATGCCCGGTGGCCAAAAAATCAAACCCTGTTTTTTTGGCATAATCAAGGAGTTTTCTGAATTTCAAACTGTTGTTGCAGCGCACACAAGGATTGGGTGTCCGGCCTTGGCTGTATTCAGACACCATATTGTCAATCACCTCTTTTTGCATGTCTTCTGCGAAATCCAACACATGATGCGCCATATCCAGCTTGACACACACTTTTTTCGCGTCCTGAATGGCATCAGCGCCGCAGCATCTTGCTTTTGAGTCGTCTCGGCTATCCGGAATACCTAGGCACATGGTCACCCCGGTGATGTCATGTCCCTTTTGCTTTAACAAAAGAGCAGCCACAGAAGAATCCACCCCCCCGCTCATGGCCACCAAAATTCTGCTTTTTTTCATCATAAATATCCTCACCCGTATAAACCGGAAACAACCAAATTCCAAGAAACAATAACCAAATAATAACCAATAACCAAAACACAAGCGCCAATTTGAAATAGTGTTGTTTAGCGTTTTTTCTGTAGTTGCCCTCCGTCTAAAGCCGGATATGGATAGATTTATCGGGCGTTTTTCCGTCGACAGCACAGGAGCCGCTTTTGAAAAGAGCCTGACAAATCAGGTAGGCACATCCCGACGGAAAACCGAAAAAACACTAAACAACAGTTAAATATTAAAATCTGCTTCTTCTTTATCAGAGTAGTGCTATCATACAATATAAGAGAAGATATTATTATCAATTAGTTATTGAGTTTTGTCAAAATAGACCTATATTATATATATAGCCCCACATTTGAATGGAGACTTCATATGTTCCAGTCTGACAAACCATCTATTCTATGCGTTGACGACAATCTTGAAATATTGAACTTATACCGCAAGTGGCTCAGCGCAGAAGGCTATGAAGTCAATGTGGCAGACCGGCCCTCGCATTTCATGGAAAAGCTTGAAGAAAAAACCCCTCAATTGATTCTCATGGATATTGTGATGCCGGAAATGAACGGGTATCTGCTTTGCTCAAAAATCCACAAAAACAGTTTATACGCCACAATCCCTGTTATTTTCATCACTTCTCTCTTGGAAGAAGAAGATCGAAAAAAAGCCCTGAGCGTGGGAGGCGTAGATTTTTTGTCCAAACCTCTTAAAAAAGAAGATTTGGTGGCCCTTGTGAAAAAGCACATGGAAACCAAGCGTCTCTGGGACCAAATGAAAATGGCTGAGCCCACAACTGATCAAGGGAATATCAGCTCACAATTCCCCGCCTTTATGGAATTCCTCAGAGAACAGTCCCAGTCCCCGCATTCAGACCATGAAATTTTTCATCATCTCCTGCCTTCGGATTTATATTGTACCAACACACTGCAAATACTGAATCTGTCCCATCAGCAAACAGCCAGATACATTGCTGATTTTCTGAAACTCCCTTTTTTACAGTCTGTTTCTCCTGAACAAGTCCGCATGGACGTCCTGCCAACGGCTTTTTGCAGAAAAAACAGCGTGCTGGCGCTCAAAACCCCTGGCCAGCCTTTATTTGTCTTAAGCAATCCGTTTCGCATTGATTTAATGGACGTGCTGAGCCAATTCCATTTTAAGATTGCCATTGCAGAACCTCAAACCATTTCCTCCCTGCTGGTTTTTAATAAAATCAGTGCACCTGAACCCGACATATCTTTCCCCAAATTCCTCAACGGGGACACAAAAAAGTCAACTGAAAAAACCATAGATGACAAGCCTATTATCCAGATGGCTGACAGCATTCTTGAGCGGGCCTCTCTGAACGGCACCAGTGATATTCACATTGAACCCAAAGATGACCATGCCCTGGTCCGCTTCAGGATAGACGGGGACCTTCAGGACATCAACAATCTTGAAAAAGACACGGGCAACATGTTGATCACGCGTCTAAAAGCATTGGGCGGCATGGACATTGCCGACAGACGAAAACCCCAGGACGGCGGGTTTGAAATCAACATAGAGAAAAAGATTTACAAACTGCGCATCACCACCACGTCCACGCCTGACGGCGAATCCATGATTATCCGTATACTGCGGCCGCATGCCAAAGTCAAGACCATGCATGAACTTGGTATGGCTGAATTGCAAATCGAAGACATGCTGGGATTTGCCAAACGGTCTTATGGACTGGTCCTGCTGGTGGGCCCCACTGGATCCGGCAAAACAACCACCATATACAGTTTTCTTTCACAAATTGACTGTAAAAAACGCAGCCTCATTTCCGTTGAAGACCCCGTGGAATACCGTATTCCCAATGCCAACCAGCAGCAAGTCAATGAAAAAGCCGGTATCGGTTTTGACACACTCTTGCGATCCAGTGTGAGGCAGGACCCGGACATCTTGTTTCTGGGCGAAATCAGGGATTCCAACTCGGCAAAAGTGGCCATGGATTTTGCCAGTGTCGGACATTTAACCGTGTCCTCCATGCACACCACCAATGCCACCACTGCCATTTTCCGCCTTGAACGTCTGGGCATTTCGCGGGGGGTCATGGCTGACACAATTTTGGGAATTGTCGCACAAAAGCTCATCAAAAAACTCTGTCCCTATTGCAAAAAAATAAAACCAATTGCGCAAAAAGAAAAGGATATGTTTGCCCCTCTCCCCTATCCCATTCCGGACACCATTGCGCATCCCACGGGATGCATCAAATGCGGACAAACAGGTTATTTGGGCAGAGAAGCCATTTACGAAATCATCAAATTCTATCCGCAAGTGGCCCAGCTTGTCAGAGACAATCAACCCATTACAAAAATCAGAGAATTCATTAAGAAAAGAGGTGATTTTCTCCTGTCCCAGCATGCCATAGAAAAAGTCAGAGATCATATATTCACCCCGCAGGATATCTACTACAAACAACTTATTGAAGATGATGAATATCATAAAGAACCAGCTCCTCACAAGAAACTTCGCGCCTCAGATCAATTATCACAGGCACAAGATGCTGATAAATAAAATTTAAACCACCTATTGACAAATAAAATGGTTTTTTATATTCTATTATTTCGATAGAATATATAGATTAAAAGCGTTTTGGATTCAAAATGAAAATATCCACTAAAGGTCGTTATGGTTTGCGTGTTATTTTAGAACTGGCCCTGCATTATGGGAACGGTGCAGTGTCCATGGACACCATCAGCAAAAATCAGGATATTTCCGTCAAATACTTACACAATATATTGACACGTCTCAAACATGCCAATTTGGTGCGCGCCATCAGAGGTTCTGAAGGCGGATTTGTCATGTCTCAACCACCTTCACAAACAACAGCCAGTGATGTTGTCCAAGCCATGGAAGGACCGTTTGAGTTAATAGAATGCATCAGCAATCCCGCATTATGCAAGCGTTCCCCGCAATGCGTGACAATGAAAGTATGGAGTGATCTGGGCAAAGTGATGGAGAATTTTTTGTCTTCTATGACAATAGAATATCTGGTTCAACAGCAAAAAAACAAACAAAATTTAACGTTTCATATATGACCCGTAGGGGCGGGGTCTCCCCGCCCGATAAACAATGACGACGGAAATGTCAAAAATCTGAGGAGAACAATCATGAAAATCGCAGATAATATCACCCAGCTGATCGGCCGCACGCCAATGGTCAAATTAAACAAAATAGGAAAAGACCTGCCAGGTATTTTGGTGGCAAAACTTGAAAGCTTTAACCCCTGTTCCAGCGTCAAAGATCGAATCGGATTCAATATGATTGAATCCGCTGAAAAGCAGGGCAAAATAAACAAAGACACGGTTCTGGTGGAGCCCACCAGCGGCAACACAGGCATTGCTTTGGCCTTTGTGGCGGCATCAAAAGGATACAAACTCATCCTGACCATGCCTGACACCATGAGCATAGAACGCCGGAAACTATTGGCTGTTTTTGGCGCAGAACTTGTTCTCACTCCCGGGGCACAAGGCATGAAAGGCGCCATACAAAAGGCTGAAGAACTCGTGGCCTCAAATCCTGCTTATATCATGCTGCAGCAATTCAAAAACCCAGCCAACCCGGAAATACACCGGTGCACCACAGCTGAAGAAATCTGGAATGACACTGACGGCCAAGTGGACATACTTGTGTCCGGCATAGGCACAGGCGGCACAATCACAGGCGTATCAGAAGTGATTAAATCGCGTAAAACTTCTTTTAAAGCAGTGGGCGTTGAACCCACTGATTCACCGGTTTTATCCGGCGGCCAGCCCGGCCCGCACAAAATTCAGGGCATTGGCGCTGGGTTTGTCCCGGATGTCCTTAAGAAAGAACTCATGGATGACATCATTCAGATCAGCCATGAAGAATCAGGCCGCCTGGCCCGAAGGCTGGCCAAAGAGGAAGGCATCTTGGCCGGCATTTCTTCGGGTGCAGCACTGGGGGCTGCACTTGAAGTGGCCAAGCGTCCGGACAACAAAGGAAAATTAATCGTGGTGATTCTCCCGGACACAGGAGAACGCTATCTCAGCACATGGTTGTTTGAATAACAAATGGATGAATAGAATGGTCGTAGGGGCGGCGCTTTCCTCCGCCCAATCATATATATTTTGAAGGTTATGTCAAAAAACTTATGAAAAAACATGAAACCACAGATAAACACGGATAAACACAGGGATAAAAACTTTAAAAACAATATTTTTATGATTTTCTATCCAGGGTGTTTTTTTGTTTTTCTGTGTTCATCCGTGTTTATCTGTGGTTAATTTCCAAAAGGAGAACAAAATGACTCACAAAAACTATAAGTTTGAAACCTTGGCCTTACATGCCGGACAGGAGCCGGATCCCATCACCAATGCGCGCGGTGTGCCTGTGCACCGCACAAGCAGTTACCTTTTCAGAGATACCAAACATGCCTCTGACTTATTCGGGCTCAAAGAACTCGGCAACATATACACGCGCCTCATGAATCCCACACAGGATGTGCTGGAAAAACGCGTGGCCGCATTGGAAGAAGGCGCTGCCGCCCTGGCCCATGCCTCAGGCACTTCTGCCATATTCAATACCATTATCAATGTCTGCGCCCAAGGCGATGAAATTGTGTCAGCCAACAATTTATACGGCGGCACGTACACCATGTTTGATGCGATCCTCCCCCAATTCGGCATTCATGTCAAATGGGCTGATCCGCGCGACCCCAAAAGCTTTAAAAAAGCCATCACAAAAAACACGCGCGCTGTTTATGTGGAAACAATCGGCAACCCTGTCCTGGAAGTCACGGACATTGATGCCATTGCCAAAATAGCGCACAATGAACATCTGCCATTGATTGTGGATTCCACCTTCACAACCCCTTATCTGCTCAAGCCTCTTTTGCACGGGGCGGATATTGTTGTTCATTCTTTGACCAAGTGGCTGGGCGGACATGGCACAGGCATAGGCGGCATTGTGGTGGACAGCGGCAAATTTGACTGGACAGACAAGAAATTCAAGCTGTTTAATGAACCGGACAAAAGTTACCATGGCTTGCGGTATGCCCATGACCTGGGCGTATTAAACCCGCTGGCCTTTATTCTCCGCATGAGGCTTGTGCCTTTAAGAAACCTGGGCGCCTGCATTTCCCCGGACAATGCCTGGATCTTCCTGCAGGGCATAGAAACCCTGCCTTTGCGCATGCAGCGGCATTGTGAGAATGCCCTGGCAGCGGCCCGTTATCTGGAAAAACATGCACGTGTGGAATGGGTGCGCTATCCTGGCTTGGAAAATGACCCCGCACATGACACAGCAGCCTTATATTTAAAAAAAGGATTCGGCAGTATGGTGGTCTTTGGCATCAAAGGCGGCAAACAAGCAGGAGAGAAGTTCATTGAATCACTCAAACTCTTCTCCCACTTGGCCAATGTCGGCGACGCCAAAAGCCTGGCCTTGCACCCGGCTTCCACCTCGCACTCACAACTCTCTGAAGAGCAGCAAAAAGAGAGCGGATTAACCCCTGACCTGGTGAGGCTGTCCATAGGTTTGGAAAACATTGATGATATTCTCGAAGACATAGATCATGCGCTTAAAATGTCTTCATAAATCAAAATGAAAAGACAAATCATTAAAATCAATGAAAAACTCTGTAATGGCTGCGGAGAGTGCGTGCCCAACTGCCCGGAAGGGGCTCTGCAAATCATCAATGGCAAAGCCAGGCTTGTCGGCGAGCTTTTATGTGACGGACTAGGCGCCTGTATTGGCCGATGCCCGCTGGGGGCCATCACCATTGAAGAAAGAGAAGCAGAGCAATACGATGAAATAAAAGTCATTGAAAACATATCAAAAGCCGGACAGGATGTGATTGCCGCGCATTTAAAGCATCTGCAGGACCATGGTCAAATAAATGACCTCAAAAAAGCCAAGGAGTATTTAAATATGAAAAAAATTCCTGTTCCTCAAACTGAAAAACACAAAGAAAGTGTTCCCTGCGGATGCCCTGGCGCCATGATGCAGGATTTTCGCTCAACACCTGATACCCCCGCACAAGCACAAGAACCGGGAACCAAATCCATATCGTCGCAATTAAGGCAGTGGCCCATTCAACTGCATTTAATCAATCCGCAAGCGCCCTATTTCAAAGACGCTGATATTGTGGTGGCTGCAGACTGCGTGCCGTTTTCTTACCCCAACTTCCATGAAAAATTCCTAAAAGGAAAAGCACTTGTGATCTATTGCCCCAAACTGGACAATGCCGCTGACATATACACCCAAAAAATGACACAAATCTTCAAACACAACAACATCAAATCCGTCACCATGGTCCATATGGAAGTCCCGTGCTGTTACGGCATTGTGGGGTTTGCCCAAGACGCCGTCAAACAATCCGGCAAAAACATATTACTAAAAGAATACACCATCTCCCTGCAAGGGGACATAGAATAAACGTGTGGTTGCCTGATTGATCGTAGCCCGCCGATTTATCGGCGTATTTTCACAAAAAAATATACACGGAAATTATCTGCAATTTCCGCATCTGTAGACAGAAAGATTCTGAGCGGGTTCGAGTGTCATGCAAATACATTACCTCCAACATGTCTGGTTTGAAGATTTAGGCGCTATTCAGGACTGGGCAGATGCCAACAACCATTCGGTCACAAAAACCGCCTTACACAAAAACGAAAAACTCCCCCTGACTGAAGATTTTGACATGCTTGTTGTCATGGGAGGCCCCATGGGTGTTCATGATGACAACAAATATCCCTGGCTCACCCAAGAAAAAAAATTCATTGAACAAGCTCTCAAGCAGAACAAAAAAATATTAGGCATCTGCCTGGGCGCTCAACTCATCGCCCATGTCCTGGGGGCAAAGATTTACAAAAACAAACACAAAGAAATCGGCTGGTTCCAGGTTCAAAAAATCAATAACCACTCACTGTTTCCCCCGGAATTCACCCCATTTCACTGGCATGGCGACACTTTTGACATCCCCTCAGACGCCCTGCCTCTGGCCAAAACCCAAGCCTGCCTTCATCAAGCCTTCTCTTGGAACAACCATCAAGCCATTGGCCTGCAATTCCATTTGGAAGCCAAACCAATCAACATTCAAAACCTTATAGCCCAATGCCCCCAAGACCTCTCCCCTGCCCCATTTGTCCAATCCGCTGCGCACATATTATCCGACAACGCCCATCACATCTCCTGCCAATCCATCATGTCTGACCTATTAAGCTTGATTTGTCATTCGCCTGCGTAAAAACACAATAGCGGCCTATCGCTGATGACCTTATTTTCAACCCTCTGCCACGTCCGGCATTCTCTTGCAGCAGCATTCAATAGTCGACATATTCGTTCAATTTCAAGTTTTTCGTAATTGCCCAATTTATTGGGCGCTTTTAAAAATACGCCAGATGAATCGGGCCACCATAAAAATCAGGCTTATCTAAACCGCATGGGGGTTAACCACGAAGTCTTTGGATAATGGGGGGCAGGGTTGCCAGCAAATGGTCTACTTCTTGGTGAGTGGTGTCGCGCCCCAGACTCAGGCGCAAAGAACCTTTGATCATCTCATCAGGGGTTTGAATGGCTGACAGCACATGGGAAGGACTGAGCGAACCGGATGAGCAGGCTGAGCCGGTGGAAGCGCATATCCGCTCTTGATCCAGGCACATCAGCAAGGCTTCCCCTTCAATGCCTTTGAACGACACATTCAATGTCCCAGGCAGACAATCAAAGGGATCTCCATTAAAACAAATATCTTCGATCTTCTGTTCAATGCCTTTCTTCAGTTTGTTTTTGAAAAAAACCAGCCTTTCTTTCTCAGCATCCATTTCTGGCCCGCGCATTTCAGCCGCTTTGCCTATGCCGGCTATTCCTAAGATATTCTCAGTGCCTGCCCGCCGGCTGAATTCTTGTCCCCCTCCTCTGATCAAAGAACAAAAAGGCGATCCCTTTTTGATATAAATGGCGCCCACACCTTTTGGGCCATAAAATTTATGCCCTGAAAGCGCCAAATAATCCACATCCAATTCTTTGACATTCACAGGTATTTTCCCCACAGCCTGCACAGCATCCGTATGCAGATAAGCATCGTGTTTATGAACCAATTCGGATATTTCCTGAATATCCTGAATTGTGCCGATCTCATTATTGGCCATAATCACAGAGACCAGCTTGATATTGTCATCAAATATTTTCTCCAATTCATCTCGATTGACTTTGCCGTGCGTGTCCACTGACAAGAACCGAACACTGACCCCTTTTTCCCTTAAAAAATGCGCTGTTCCCAACACACAGGGATGTTCAACAGCGCTCACAAGAATCCCGCCTCTCATGGGCTTATGAGAAGCACACTCATTGGATGGGCAGGCAAAAGCATTTAAAACAGCATTATTGGCTTCCGTCCCGCTGCCAGTGAACACAATTTCATCTGGCTGCGCATTGATAAAACCAGCGACTTTTTCTCTGGCTGATTCAATCACGTTTTTGGCTTGCCGGCCAGGCGCATGCAGGCTCGAAGGATTGCCAAACACACTCAACACCCGCTTGATTTCTTCTTGCACTTCAAAACGAAGCGGGGTTGTGGCATTGTAATCAAAATAAAAACAAGCGTTTTTCGTCATAAGTCATTGTGCGGTAAACAGGATGTTTTTCAGGTTTCAATTTTTCATTTTGCATTTCCGGTTCATCTAATCCATTAAGTATTCTGTCATTTTTTGAATGCTTTTGCTGGCGCGCTGGAGGATATTGTCCGGGATCTCAATCTGATACCGCATTTCTTCCAAGGACCAAAGGACCTTGTCCAGAGTGATTTTTTTCATGTTCGGACAAGTGGCCTCATCATAAGCCGGGACAAAAACCTTGTCAGGATTCTCATTTTTCAGCCTGTGAATAATACCGATTTCAGTGCCGATAATGAATTCTTTTTTCCTTGATGCTTTCACGTGGCGGCACATGCCTTCGGTGGACAAAGCATGATCAGCAGCCTTCACCACTTCCTCAGGGCACTCCATATGCACCAGAACTTCAGCTGTCGGATGCACCTCTTTTTGTTTTTGAATATGACCCGGCAAAATTTTCACATGAGTGGGACAATACCCGTCCCACAGGATAAAATTTTTGTTTAGCTTTTTTGAGACATAACCTGCCAAATATTTATCAGGCACAAAAATCACTTCTTCTTCGTTTTTCAAAGCGCGCTCCACCATTTTCTCGGCATTCGCAGAAGTGCAGCACAAATCACATTCTGCTTTGACTTCTGCCGAGGTGTTCACATAACACATGACCTTGGCTTTGGGATGCTTTTTTTTCAGTTCTCTTAACCCCTCTGCGGTGATCATATCCGCCATGGGACAGCCGGCGTTTTTATCAGGGATCAGCACGGTCTTTTGCGGCGACAAAATCTTAGCAGTCTCTGCCATAAAATGCACGCCGCAAAACACAATCACATCTGCCTTGGTCTTGGAGGCTTCCACGCTCAAACCCAAAGAATCCCCGGTCAAATCCGCTATATCCTGCACCTCAGGCAATTGATAATTGTGCGCCAAAATCACCGCATTCTTTTCTTTTTTAAGCTTTTGAATTTTTTCAACAATCCCCATACAAAACTCCTCACACATATCGCCTTTCTAAAAATCATAACGTACTCCGCGAGAGCATGTCAACAGGCAAGACAGGGCAAGCTCCCGGCAAAATTGACAAAAGAGATTCGAATTGATATGATAGCACGAATTAAATATTCGTGCCACAAGGGTCTTATATGTCTGAGTTGGTCAGGTTTGGGATATCACTTCAAAAAAATCTGCTTGAAAAATTTGACCGGGTCATCAAGAAAAAAAATTATCCCACGCGGTCCAAGGCAGTGGAAGATCTGATCAGCGCGGATTTAATCAAGACGGAATATG
>JANQER010000166.1 GCA_028278255.1 Elusimicrobiota bacterium
GAACAAGAAGGGTCTGTCCTTCTGGGGCCAAACGGCCAAGCGCTTGACACAGAGGCTTTGTCTGCCATCAACATGACTGGGCTCGCAGATTATCAGGACAACAACGGACAAAGCCTGTACACCATGCTCTTACAAAACTTCTTAACAGGTTTTCAAGCGCCGGGCGTGTACACAGATGCTTCAGGTCAAGAACTCGCACGCATGAACATATACCAAATCTCAGCCAATATTCTCAGAGAAGCGCTCAGACCTGTCCTGCAAAATGCATTGGGTCAGACCTATAGCGAAAACATACTGGAACTGGCATTGGGATCCGTGACAGCGCAGTTTGTTTCCTTGGCGGATGAAAACAACGTCCCAGTCACAGACCTCTCCGCTGAAGAAATCCTGCACAGCTTTATCAAAGCGCATACAGATGCGTACACAATTGCCGGTGATCCTGATCAAAGCCTGGGGAACTACAGCATCAATGACATCCTGACAAACGGTTTTCTGGATGAAAACAACACAGATCTCTCTGTTGTCACTCTCAGACAACTTTTCACAACCATGCTCACACAAACCATTGAATCATATTCCGCAGATCAGGGCATTGTCTTGTCACAACCAGCCCTGGAAATCGCGCAGGCGCTCATTCAGCTTGTGGATTCTGATGACAAAATATACATTCCGGGTGTCATGGGAACATTTCCTGCTGTCATGGAACTGGATTACACCCTGACTGACATCCAAAACATGTTTAACGAACAAACCCCGCTCCAAGACAACAAAGGCGCAGATGTCTGTCAGGCGCCTCTCAAAAACATCTTTCACAATCTGTTTTTCAGCACAGGTTCAGACGCAGCCATCACCATTTGGCAGGAAAGCGTTATCACAGGCGACACCTCCGGGTACTTCACCACTGTGCCTATCCTCTATTCTCTCCTGCAGGAACATCTGGAATCATACACGAATCAGCCAACAGCAGCTGATGACCCAATTGTGCCGGTGTCTGATGTCACTCTTGAAACCATCGTTGACAATGACATAACAGATGAATTTGGCGAATCCTTGTCCGACAAAACATTGCGTGAAGCATTTGCACAAATCCTCATACAAACATTTGAATCATATGCCGTCAAAAAAGGCGTGACACTCACCCAACCAGCTGCTGATATTGCTGACAGCTTGCTCAATCTCATGGATCCTGACACTGATCCGGGTGTCACCAACCCTGGGGAACTGGAACTGGACTTAACACTGGCCCAATACAATGCACTGCCGTTGCTGCAGGACAAAACCGGCGCGTACATCAACAACACCCTGCTCAAAGACCTCATTTACAACAATCTTTTCAATGCCAATGCCGTTAATATACTGCTCAATGATATGTTCCAGGAAGATTTCACT
>JANQER010000227.1 GCA_028278255.1 Elusimicrobiota bacterium
TGAATTCGCTGGCGATTTTGTTTTTTTCGTAATTGCCCAATTTATTGGGCGCTTTTATAAATACGCCCGATGAATCGGGCAATTACAAAAATCTGAGCAGTCACGCCAAATGTAAAGATCTGTAAGCGCCAGCACACTAGGAGCTTTTGTCGGACCAAACAGCATATTCATTTCCATTGGGGTCGCTAAAATGAAAACGCCGGCCTCCGGGAAATGTGAATATGGGTTTGACGATCAATCCGCCTGCCTTTTCTATTTTGGACTGGGTGTTCTCCAGATTTTGGCTGTAGAAAACAATAAGAGCGCTTCCTTTCTCTGCGGACACTGTTAAATCAGATCGGTAAAATCCACCGTCAATGCCTTCATTTGAAAACGCAGTGTACGCCGGACCGTAATCCGTGAATGACCAACCAAAAACCGCTGTGAAAAATTTTTTCACAGCTTCGATGTCCTTGGCAGGAAACTCCACATAATTTATTTTTTCATGGTGATTCATTGTCCACATTTGCCTGAATTGTATTGGGTCGCAAGAAAATTGTCTCTTATAATCATAGGAATATATTTTTTTGTGGTCAACGCTTTTGTCATTATTGTTCATCGGGCGGGGAAACCCCGCCCCTGCGGACGTTTCTATTTCATTTGGATATTTTAATGGAAAAAGATAAAATAGGGAAAAATGAAAGTGAGGAGTTGTGATGGCTGAGATACAGATGTTTCGTGCGTTTCATTATGGGAGCAGGTTCCAGAAAAACATGGCCGGGTTGATTTGCCCGCCTTATGACGTGATCAATCATGAGGAACAGAAAAAATTTTTTAAGCAGCACAAAAACAATTTTATTCGTGTGGAACTGCCTTTGGGTGATCCATTGGAAAGATACAGAAATGCTGCCAGAGTTTGGAAAGATTGGCAGAAGCAGGGCATTATTGAGCGTGACGGAGCGCCTTGTTTTTATTTGTATGAGGCGCGTTTTCGTTCGGAATTAGACGGCCGGGCCATGGTGCGGCGGGGCTTTTTTGCTGCGCTGCGGCTGGTGCCATGGGGAAAAGGCGTTCATCCGCATGAGAAAACATTGCCCACGCCAAAGGCAGACCGGCTCAAGCTTTTTAAATCTCTGCGCGCGCAAACAAGCCCGATTCAATGTTTGTTTGAAGATGCGTCCAAGAAAGCGTCTGTTGTTTTGGCCAGACATATGCGCGGGCCATGCTGGTTGTCCTATGAGGATTCAGCCGGGGTGACACACAGTTTTTGGCGTTTGGAAAAATGTCCGGATGCATTGGTTTTGCGGGATATTTTAAAACGTGCGCCTGTGTCCATTGCCGACGGCCATCACCGCTATGAAACATCCCGCGCGTACAGCCAGTGGGCCCGGAAAAAATGGGGCGCCAAGTTGCGCGCGTCAAATTATGTGATGACATTTTTAACAGCAGCCGATGACAAAGGCCTTGAGGTTTTGGCCACGCCCCGGGCTGTGGGTTGGAACAAACGTGAATTTGTGAAGCTGGCGGAATGGGGCGAGTTAAAGCCCTTGAATGGGATGAAAGATTTGAAATCATTGATGAAGGGAAAAAAGAACGGGGCAGGCGCTTTGAGTGTTGGCGTGTATAAAGAGGGAAAATTCTATCAGTATCAATTTTCCTCGGTTCCCCCGTCTTTGCGGAAAACACCAAGCGCCAAATTGGCCGTGGCATGTCTTCATGCCGGGCCTTTGGATGGATTGGGAAAAGAAGATTTCTTTTTTTCACGCCAGCCTGAGGCCGCTGTGGAAAGAGCCAAAGCCAACAATGGATGGGCTTTTTTCCTGGCGCCAAACACTGTGCAGGAGGTCTTGAATGTGGCCACAGCCGGACACGTGATGCCGCCCAAGTCCACGTATTTTTATCCCAAGATTCCTTCAGGGATCGTGAGTCATTCGCTGTATGGAGATTTGTAATGAAAGCAAAGAGCATAGGGCAAAGGGCATAGGGAAAAAACAATAATAATTTTTTTTCGGTTTTCTCTTTGCTCTTTGCGCAGGGCTCTTTGCAGATAGATTTTATGTCCGGATTAGATATTGCAATTATTTTAATGGCTTTATTCGGGGCGTTTGTCGGCCTGAAAATCGGCGCTGTGTCAGCTTTTTTTTGTGTGCTGGGCGGATTTTTAGGCGGATGGGCTGCTTCGCGGTTCAGCCTTTTTTTTATGGGCTTTTTCCCGGACGCGCCGTCCATGGCTTATATGATCAGCTTTTTGATTGTGGCCGGCGGCTTAATGCTGCTTGGGATTTTTATCAGCAAAATACTGGAAAGCTTTTTTCTGGGTTTGGTGGATAAGCTGTTCGGCGCTTTGCTGGGCATGGGTTTTGGGTTGGTCATGGCCGCAGCCCTTTGTTTGCCCTTGGCCATGACGCAGAGGCCGTCTTTGCGGGATATTTTTCATCGGTCTGCTTTTACCCCTTACCTGATGCGCGTGACACAAAAGAACATGCGCATGATGCCCAAAACCATGTGGCATCAGGTGGAGTCGTTTATTGAACCTGAAAAAATCAAGCGCATGCGCGCCCTCCTCCAAAACCCCCGCGCCTAACCCGGGGAACAGGAAATAACCAAATTCCAAGAAACAATAACCAAATAATAACCAATGACCAAGATGCAATAATCAAACTCAAAGAAACAAACACCATTTCGAATATCAAAATCTTCTGGTGATTTTTTCGCAGCGGGATTGGATCAGGCCATGGAGTTTTCGGCAATGGGGCGTGTCTTTTCCCATGATTTGACATTGTTCGTCCCGCCACTTTTTGCTTTCCAATAAATTTCTTTTTCGCGGCACATCCCGGCAGAACCCAATGGTTTTGGGGCTTCTGTCCAGGCAAGAGGTGAGGAATATGTTGTTTTTGACATGGCATCTGTAAGTTTTGCAAAGGTCATGACGCTGGAAAGCTTCTTTGACGCAGCCTTTGTTATCGGACGTCTTGCCAAAAGAGATGCCGTCTTTTTGACTGATGATGGCTTCGTTCACCAGCCTGTTTCTGTTGCCAATCCACCAATAGATGCCGTACCCGAATGTGAGCATGACAAAAGCCAGGAGCGCGCCTGAAAGACTGACAAGAAGCTGAAGATTTCTGTTCAATTTAATTCCTTTAACTTCATTTTAATTTTGTTTTCTTCTTCTGCACGGCCCAATCGGCCATAGATAACAGCGAGTCTCGTTAATGCGGCTATCACGTCAGGATGGTCCTCTCCGAAATGTCTGATGGTGATGTCCATGACCCGCTTGTATAAGGGCTCTGCCTCAGCTGTCTGTCCGCTTGAAAAACGCAAATCTGCCAATTGAGACAATGGCGCCACAAGCGTTTGGGCATCAGGTCCCATGCTGTTTTCAATGAATCCAATGGTGTCCTGCAGTGTTTTTTTTGTTTTGTCCAGCTGGCCTGCTCTTTTGTACATCTCTGCGAGCGATATCAGAATACCCCGTTTGACCTCAAATGATTTCAATGGCAAGGCCAAAGCGCGTTTGAAAAGAGCTTCTGCGTCAGTGTGTTTTTTTTGCATGGTCAGGCACTTGGCCAGCACCAGCATATATGGTGCTAAATCCGCGTGGTCTGCCCCTTGTTTTTTTTCATGCAAATCAAGCGCGCGTGCGAACAAAGGTTCGGATGTTTTGTATTGGCCTGTTTGATAGTAGGACACAGCCAAATTTCGAAGAGAAGCAGACAGCCTGTCTGTGTCGGATTCAAAATATTTTTCAGCTATTTCCAGGGCCTTTTGAGCCGGTGCAATGGCTTCTGCGTGTTTGTTTTGATTTTGAAACGTGATGGTTTCAGTGTTGAAATGGTACCACTGATTGCTTTTGTCTTTGATCAATTCTATTTTGTCCATCAATGTTTTATGCCGGGCTTTGAACTCTGCGGCATTTTCCTTTTGGCCTAATTTTTCATAGAGTTTGCCCAGCCGCGATAATAGAACAGCGGACTCCAGCTTGTTTTTCTCCACCAGATGCAGGGCTTTTTGATAAAGGGATTCAGCCTTGAGAAGGTTGCCCTGATTTTCTTCATCCTTTCCCAGGTCAAACAAAGGGTCAATAAGGTATTGATGGCCTTGGCCAAAGGTGTCTTCTTGTATGACGAGAATCGTGCGGGAAATGTCTGCGGATTTGTCGTGCTGTTCTTGAAATCGATAAAGGCCTCTGAGTATTTTATAAAGAGTGAAGATTGTTTTGTCATCAGGAGGCGTGCTTTCCCGGTGAATGTGGAGGAGGCGCGTGAAAACAAGTTCGGCTTTGGCGTATTTTTTTTGAACCCCATAGAGTTTGCCCAATGCCCAAAGGCTTTTGACTGTTTGCGGATGGTCGGGTCCCAGCACTTTTTCAAGGATCGCTGTTTCTTGTTTGCGCGTTTCTTCTTCTTGGACGGTGTTTTTGCTTAATTGATATTGATTGGCCAAAACAGCCAAGGCTTTTGCCTCTTGAAGCGGTTCATGGGGGAATTTTTTTCGGGCGATTTTCAAAGCTTTTTCAGCGGTTTTGACTGATTTTTTGATCTTGCCTTTTTCCGTGAGCACAGAGATCCGGTCATAAAGCTTTGTGATTTTGTCTTGGCCGGCAGAGGCGGATGGCATGCCCAGCAAAAAGATCAAGGATGATATGAAAAAAAATTTGTAAAGGCTCATGAGGCGTCTCTGGTTTATGATCTTAGATTATATTATTATAATGTCATAGTATGACAAAATTTTTGTGGTCTGTTGATAAAAAAACATTTTCCAGGTCCATGTTTAATCCAAGACAGTTTTGGGATAAGCTCGGACACTCCTCCTACAGATTTTGGCTGGACAGCGGCTCAGCGGCGCGTGGTGCGCGGACATTGTTTGCCTGGGGCAAGCCGCTCTGGGTTTTCAGCGGGAAGTCTGGAAGGGGCATGGTTTCTTTTTCAGACGGACGCACGCGCACATTTGCCTGCGCCCAGCCTGCGGATATGTTGCGTGATTTGCTGGGAGCGCCTGTGCGCGCACATGGATTTGCAGGAGGGGCTGTGGGCTATTGGGGGTATGAGTGTGCCGGGTGTTTTGACCGCATCAGGATACAACGCGCAAAGTTCCTCTCCCAACAGAAAAAGACCCCGGATTTTATGTGGGTGATGCCCTCTTATTGGGCAGTTCTTGAAAATGATTCTTTGACTTTAATGAGACAATCAAAAAAGGGCTCAAAGTGCGGGACAAAAGATTTTGAGCAATGGATCAGGGTGGGAGATGGGGAGACGGGGGGACAGGGAGACGGGGGGGCAGGGAGACAAGGAGAGGGGGAGATGGGGAGATGGGGGAATGATGCCAGAGGGAGACGGGGAGACAAGGAGAGAGGGAGAAACAGCAGGGAGTGTTTGTGTAAGAATAAGCGTGATTATGAAAAAAAAGTTCAGCGTATAAAATCATATATTGCGGCCGGGGATATTTATCAGGCCAATTTGACGCATCAGCTTGATTTCCCTTTTGAGTCCAGTGCTGTTGATTTTTTTGATGCGCTCAAAGTCTTGAACCCTTCTCCTTATTCAGCTTTGATGCAGTTCCCGGGTTTTTCATTGGCAAGCTGTTCCCCGGAGTTGCTGCTTCGTGTGCGGGGAAAACATATTGAAACGCGTCCGATTGCAGGTACGCGCCCCCGCGGCGCCACCCGGCAAGCTGACCAGAATTTGGCGGGTGAACTTTTGTTGAATGAAAAAGAGCGCGCTGAGCATATTATGCTGGTGGATTTGGAACGCAATGACTTGGGCCGGGTGTGCGTGCCGGGCAGTGTGCAGGTGTCAGAGCGCATGGTACTGGAAAAATATTCTCATGTGATACATATTGTGTCGCATGTGAAGGGTGTTTTGTCACACCCGCATGATGGTTTTGATGCGGTAAAAGCTTTGTTTCCCGGCGGCACCATTACAGGCTGCCCCAAAATCAGATGCATGGAAATTCTCAGCCAATTGGAAAGGCAGCCCAGAGGGCCTTTTTTCGGCAGCGCCGGGTGGATCGGGTTGAATGGAGACATGGATTTGAATATTTTAATTCGCACGGCTCTTTTGAAAAACAGTAAAATGTCTTTGCGTGTGGGCGCCGGCATTGTGGCTGATTCCGATCCCCAAAAAGAGTATGAAGAAACCCTGCACAAAGCCAAGGCATTGATAGAAGCGTATCA
The DNA here is from genome assembly GCA_028278255.1 of Elusimicrobiota bacterium. GTDB lineage: Bacteria > Elusimicrobiota > Elusimicrobia > FEN-1173 > FEN-1173 > JANQER01. The sequence goes on from JANQER010000227.1 coordinate 6,152, forward strand.
TAAAATAATGAATCGTTGACAGAAATTGGCCCTGAAATTAAATTATCTGTAGGGGCGGGGTTTCCCCGCCCGCCTGTAGAGATACAATATTTTGTGCCCCAGAGACAAAAAGGACAATCATGAAATTACCTCAAAAAATTTGGATAGATGGTAAATTCAAGGATTCCCGGAAACCGGCTGTGTCCGTGTTTGATCGGGGGTTTTTGTATGGAGATGGTGTTTATGAGACCATGCGGGTTTATGGCCGAAAAATATTTCATTTTCCAGAACACTATCAGCGGCTCATGCGGTCTGCCCGCGGATTGGGAATTAAAGTCAAATACGCATGCGCTTCTCTCCACTCCGCGGCGGAAAAGCTTTTGCAAGTGAATGGGCTCAAAGAGGCGGTTGTGCGCATTACATTGACCCGCGGGCAAGGCCCGCTGGGGTTTGATCCGCGGCCATGCCAGAACCCTGTGATGGTTATGGCGGCTGTGCCCGTGCCGAATCATGCGCAGATCTTATACCAAAAGGGCATTCAGCTGGCCTTGGCGCGCGTCCGGCGCAATCCGCGGGTTTCTATTGATCCGGCTTTTAAATCCATTAATAATCTGAATAATATTTTTGCTAAGATGGAAGCCATTAAGCAAAAGAGTTATGAGGCCTTGATGTTGAACACAGAAGGGTATTTGGCAGAAGGCACCATTTCTAATCTTTTTTTTGTGAAAGGAAATATCCTGCATACCCCTTCATTGGATTGCGGTCTGCTGGCCGGGGTGACAAGAGGACTTGTGATTCAATTGGCGAAAAAGCGCGGATTAAAAATCAAAGAGGGCTTTTTTGTGCCAAAGGATTTGTTTTTGGCGCACGAGGTTTTTATCACCAGCACCACATTGGAAGTGATGCCAGTGGCCAGAATTGTTGATGAAAAAGCGCGCGTGCACAAAATCAATAAGGGCCGGGTCGGCTGCTGGGCCAAAACCCTGCGCCAGGATTATCAAGAAGAAATTGTAAAATGACAAAAATCGCTGTTGTTCAAACAAACCCTGTTTTAGGCAGGCGCCAAGAAAACCTGGCCAAGAGTTTGGCTCTTATGGAAACCAAACAAGCGGATCTTTACGTGCTTCCGGAATTGGCCATGGAGGGTTACCATTTTAGCACACAGGCACAAGCCGCGTCTTTGGCCGGCCCGGCTGGACAAGGGCCGGTGTTTGAGGCGATTCGGAATTTTGCCAAGAGCAGGCAGGCGTATGTGTGTTATGGTTTTGCAGAAAAAACACAAGAAGGTCTTTATAATTCAGCCAATCTGGTGGGGCCGGACAAACTCGTGAGCACATATCGAAAAACACACCTTTTTGCCCGTGAAAAACTTTTTTTCAAACCAGGGAACACAGGTTTTCAAGTTTTTGATCTGCCTTTTGGAAAAGTCGGCATGATGATTTGTTTTGATTGGATTTTCCCTGAAGCCATGCGTTCTTTGGCTTTGAAAGGGGCACAGCTGATTCTGCATCCAGCCAATTTGGTTTTGCCCTATTGCCCGGAGGCCATGAAGACCCGCTGTTTGGAAAACAGGGTGTTTTCCGCCACAGCAAACCGCATTGGCCAGGAAAAAGGCCCTGAAAAAGATCTGACGTTTATCGGCATGAGTGAGATTGTGGCGCCCGACGGGGATATAAAAATTCGATTGGGGAATGACACAGAAGGCATTGGCATGCTAGAATGTGATTTAAAAGAGGCTTTGGACAAAACCGTGACCCCTTATAACGATTTATTTAAAGACAGACAAAGTTCCTTTTATATTTTATAAGATATTATATATTCTGAGCCAAGGGCAAAGGGCATAGAGCAAAGAGAAATTCGTAGTTGAGGATCACCCCCTGTGTCGGCCAGATCAGATGTTGAAGGACTCTTCCGGTTTATCCGGGTTAGGATTTGTTTTTAATAGGATGGTGTCAAAATGGCGCAGGGCGAAAAAATTTTGGTTGTAGATGATGATGCTTCTTATGTGGAGCTTGTTGAGTTTGTTCTGACACGCTCAGGGTATGAAGTCATACGGGCTTTTTCAGGGCTTGAGGCTTTGGAAAAGATCACCCAAGATCCGCCTGCTCTTGTGATTTCTGATGTGGAAATGCCCGGCTTAACAGGTTTTGAATTGGCGCAGAAAATAAGCGAGGATGTTTTGATGGCCAATATCCCGATCATCCTGATGTCTGCCAAAAGGATCAGCTCCAAAGACAGGGTGGCGGGATTGGGTTTTGGAAGCGATGATTATTTGGTGAAGCCTTTTGCGCCCAAAGAGCTTTTGGCCAGGGTCATGGCATTGCTGCGGCGCAAAGAGCGTCATCTGGATGCCAATCCTTTGTCGCACTTGCCCGGGAACAGTTCTATTTTGCGCGTGATAGAACAGCACATCAATGAAAAAACACCGTTTGCTGTGCTTTATGCAGATCTGAATAATTTTAAAGGATTCAATGACAGTTACGGGTTCCTGAAGGGCGATGAAGTGATTCTGTTTACAGCCAAGGTGATTGTGAGCGCTGCCCGGTCTGTTTCCGGCGACAAGGATTTTGTGGGCCATATTGGCGGAGATGATTTTGTGGTGGTGACAGAACCGGAGCGCGCCACAGACATATGCAAAGCCATTATTAAAAAGTTTGATGAGGGGATTGTGGCTTATTATAATGAGAAAGACCGGGCGCGGGGCTCTTTTGAAGTCAAAGACAGGCGCGGGAATATTATTGTTTACCCTTTGATGGGGATTGCGGTGGGCGTTGTCACAAGCGAGAATCGGGAAATCGAGCGTGTGGGACAGGTCTCACAAATCGGCGCAGAAATGAAAGTTCTGGCCAAGTCCTTGGGCGGCAGCCAGTTTTGCGTGGACAGACGGACAAAAGACTGAATCAAAGTGCGAAATCCGAAGGGCGAAGTGCGAAGTATAAATAAATTCAGATGCAAAGGTCAAAGTCCGGTTTTATTTGCACTTCGAACTTCGGCCTTCGCACTTTTAGGTAATGTCAAAAGAAAGATGAAAAATGACAGAAAAAAATATTGATTATCAATGGTTTTCAGTGTTTTGACAGGGGGAGGGAATTTTTTATGGAAAAA
>JANQER010000256.1 GCA_028278255.1 Elusimicrobiota bacterium
GCACGCCCCACGGCACGACAAGCTTTTGGTTTCCCAATCTTCTTTGCAATCCAGGCATAAGAACGCGTCTCACCCGCTGGTATCTGCGCGCACGCTTTCCACACCGCTTGATAAAAGGGTGAAAACTTTTTCATTTTTTTTAGAAGATCATTGGACATTTTCATTTTAAATGTGTTCCCCTTTCTTTTCGATAATCTGCCTGGGCGGGGACATCCCTTCCTACACATTCCTACACACATGTGCCTTAATTAGCATCAAGGCAAACAGGGACCATATTTAGCAACATGGAGCCCCGCCTCTACGACTTTCCTATTGTTTTTTCTCTTCTTTGCCGATGAAACGCCACGGCAAAACGATGCGACTCATCCCGCACATGTTGCAAAATTTGAAGCGCTGGAGAATCTTTGGGCAGCCGCACAGGTACGCGTGTGTTCGGCAAAAAAATCTCCTCATTTTGTTTGGCCAAAGAGACCACAGGCAGTTTCCGCAGACCCACTTCATCCAATGCTTTCAATGCAGCAGACAATTGCCCAGATCCGCCATCAATCAGCACCAAATCCGGCATCACAGCCCCTTCTGTTTTAAGCCGTTTATACCGCCTTTCCACCACTTCTTTCATGCTCGCAAAATCATCCACCCCCTGTACGGTTCTTACCCGAAACTTCCGATAATGGCTTTTCAACGGCTTTCCGTGAAAAAAAACCACCAAGGAAGCCACTGTTTCAGTCCCTTGAATATGTGAAATATCAAAAGCTTCAATCCTTAAGGGAGGCTTAGACAAATTCAATGCTTTTTGAAGTTCGCGCAAACCCTGTGACATCTGAATTCGGCCTTGCACATCCTCCGGCCTCATGGCCCGAAATGTCACACGTTCCTGAATATGTGCGAGCGCCTGAATATTGTCCCGCAACTGCGCGGCGCGCTCAAAATCCATTTCCGCAGCAGCTGCTTTCATTTCCTTGCACCAAATTTTGAGCAGCTGATCATTCTTTCCCTCAAAAAACAAAACAGCCTTTTGAACGATTTCTTTGTACTTTTGTTTAGAAATTCTATTCACACAGGGCGCCGGACACTCTCCTGTGTGCAAATAAAGACATGAATTTGACTTTTGCGGACTCAATGGGGCGGAATCTGAAAAATCATAGGCACAGGGCCTCAAAGCAAAAAACTTCTTTCTCCAAATCCAACGCAAAAGTTTTTTAACAGAAGACGCATTCGGATAAGGACCAAAATAACGCGCTTTGTCTTTGTCCCGCTGACGCGTTAAAAAAATCCGAGGGAAATCCTCATTCACAGTAATCTTCACATAAGGATAACTCTTACTGTCTTTCCACATCGTGTTAAACACAGGCTGATGCTGTTTAATCAACCTCTGTTCAACAATCAACGCCTCCCGCTCACTTTCAGCGCTGATATAATCAATATGCTGCACCTCAGACATTAAAGACCGAATTTTCGCATCCACCGGCCGAAAATAACTCGCCACCCGTTTCCGCAAATCAATGGCCTTACCAACATATAAAATCCGCCCGGTTTTATCCCGCATAAGATAAACCCCGGCACAATGCGGCAAAACCACCAAATCAGACACCCCTGTCTTCTCCATATCAGTTCACAAAGTCTTCCGCCATTTTTTCCACTTCTCAATCACCTGGCCCGAATACCCCTGCGTCCTGATCATCTTCATCAATGCCCGAATATCATAAGGCAAATTGGCTTGATCAGACCGATAAATTTTCCCCTGAAAAGACACCTCAATTGGCTGCTCATTTACTTTCTTTGTCGACACATTCATTTTCTGAAAACAAGCCCAGCACAAATCACGGCCCTTTTCATTCACCTGCTGACAATGCGGACATTTGCACAAATGAGCTGCGCGGGTCGGTGCTGACGCTTTCACAAAATGATGCCGCACTGACCCAATCTCCAAATGAACAAAACGCTTTGAATTTTTTGAAACCGGCGAAGGAGACGCTCCCTTTAATTTTCGCGTATTCAAACGTTGAAATCGATCAATTGCCATATCACTGGCCTCCTTGATTCATTGATGCCGGTCGCGCACGCGAAGAAGCCCATTCACGCAGCTCATCGATTTGCTCTTTCATGGTTTTAGACAACGGCACTGATTCAGAAAGAACATGCGCCAGCTCTGCCTGTGTCAAATCTTCCCCTTTAAAAAATGCATTATAAAGAGCCGACACAATTGACTGTTCAATCTCAGCGCCTGAAAAACCCCTTGTCATCTGCGCCAAAACATCCAGCTGAAAATTTTCAGGCTGTCTATTTTTCCGTCTCAAATGAATCTGAAAAATATCTCTGCGTTCATTGTGAGAAGGAAGATCCACAAAAAAAATCTCATCCAACCGCCCTTTTCTCAAAAGCTCCGGCGGAAGAGACCGAATATTGTTGGCAGTGGCCGTCACAAAAACAGGCTTAACCTTCTCTTGAAGCCAGGTCAAAAGAGTTGAAAACACACGGGAACTTGTCCCGGAATCAGAAGTCCCTCCGCCTCCCTGAACACCAGACAACCCCTTCTCAATTTCATCAAGCCACAACACACAAGGCGCCACAGTTTCAGCGGTTTTAATGGCTTTGCGCAAATTCTCTTCTGACTGACCGATATAAGACCCAAAAATCGATCCCATATCCAAACGCAGCAAAGGAAGCTGCCAAAGAGAAGAAATCGCCTTACAGGTCAAAGACTTCCCGCACCCCTGAATCCCCAAAAGCAACACGCCTTTGGGTTCTGGAAGACCGAAATCCCGCGCACGGTCAGAAAAAGCAGCTGTTCTTTTCCTCACCCAATCCTTTAGATAATCCAAACCGCCCACATGGGAAATATTATCACTCGTGTCATAATACTCCAGCACCCGGGATTTACGCACAATCTGTTTCTTCTCCTCCAACACAATGGCCACGTCCTCACTGGGCACCTGAGAATCAATCACCACTGCGCGTGCAAAAGCGGTTTCCGCTTCATTCAAGGTCATCCCCAAAGCCGCCTGAATAAGTTTCTCCTTATCCTCCGGCGGAATATTCACCTGAAAATGACTCACCTGCTGAGAAGCTGTCACCATCTCTTCAAACAAAACATTCAAATCCCCCTTCTGCGGCAAATCATAATCCACCACAGTCATATCCTTTTCCAACTCCAAAGGCACAGCCATTTTAGGAGAAATCAAAAAAACCGTCTTGTAACTGGCTTTCAGAGGCGCCACCAAATCCCGCACACCTCTCACAATTTTAGGATCCTCCCAATAAGGATGAAAATCACGCAAAACAAAAAAAGCCTCTTCCCTGTTGTTATCAATATGTGTCAAGACAGCTTTGGGATCAGCCAAAGAAGTGTCTGAAAACCCTTTATCATTGAACAACCCCTTTGTCACAGACCAAAAATAAAGGGCTTTATTCATCTCAAAAGCAGTCCTCTTCAAAAAATCCTCAACGCGCGACTCCTCCCATGACACCACATAAATCAAAGGACACCGGGCCCTGACCAAAATATCAATTTCTTCTTGCTGAGAACGTTTCATAAAAATTAAAAAGCGCCCCCTTTCTGGTTACCCGGGATCCAATAGCTTGGCAAGACATAACGCAAAGTCTTGGCAAAATCTCTTTTGGCATCCAAATCCTGTGTGCTTTTCGCAGCCTTTTCCTGCAGCTGCCCGCCGAAAAGATCCTGAAAATGACTCTTGGCCGCCTGATGACGTTCTGCATCTGTTTTAAACTGAGACCGAATCGCAGCCAATTCCCCGGCATCCAGCCAAATCCCATTACAAGACGGACACTTATCAATTTCCACTTCTTTCTGAATACTATAAAAATGACGCATCATCACCACATTATCACAACGCGGGCACTGCCTCTTCTGTAAATGATCCACCGGCGCTTTCCTTTTCGGAAGAGACTCCAAAAGCACCTCTCCCTGAGATTCATGCAGCGCATCCATTTTCGAAAGCTCATAATTATCAAACCAAACCCCCACACACCCCTGCTCGCACACATCCACAACCACATCTCCTACTTTTTTCTCCACAAGACGCTCTGCACATGCCGGACATTTCATACAACCTCCTTTACGCTTTTGAGGTAATGTCAAAAACCATACAACTTTTTATTGTCAAAGGCCGCGCTTCGCGCCCCGCTTTTTTTAACCACGGGGAACACGGGGACGCCGAGAAACACC
>JANQER010000257.1 GCA_028278255.1 Elusimicrobiota bacterium
GGTGTTTCTCGGCGTCCCCGTGTTCCCCGTGGTTAAAAAAAGCGGGGCGCGAAGCGCGGCCTTTGACAATAAAAAGTTGTATGGTTTTTGACATTACCAGAAATCTCAAAAAGAGGGAAAAAATGAGAAAAATAGCCATCATTTTTCTGTTTTTTAGTGCGCTTTTTTCCGTGGAAAAAGTGTATTCAGCTGCGTTTAATTCCACCCAGGACGGCAGCTGGTCTTCTGCGTCCACCTGGGGCGGCAGCGGGGTGCCTGGGAACGGGGACACAGTGGCCATTGAGCACAATGTGACTGTGGATGTGAATGTCACTGTTGGTCATAGTCCTGGGACTGATCATGCCGCAGCTGCCATTGAAGTGAATGACGGGCATCTCGCTTTGTCCGCAGGAGTGACACTGATTTGCCGCGGAGATCTTTGGCTGCGGCCGGGTTATATGACAATGGACGCAGGTGCTGTTTTGGAAATGGATTCCAGTCAGGCAGGGGCTCCTTTCACATCCGTCTATAAGATTGATATTCGTCCTGATTATGGGAATAACAATGCCTTGCTCACAGTGAACGGCACATCAGCTGCGCATTGTGAAATCCGGGCCAATGCGTCCGGCGCACACACACGGATCACTGATGGAAACAGCACAAGCAATGGCGGCCGCATGATTGCGGATTTTTGTGATTTCAAAAGATTGGGCGGCAACCCTGATTATCAGGCCTGGTACTATGATCCTTCAGGCACAGGGGATCTGTTTAGTGTGCGTGACTGCACTTTTGATGAATGCAGCCGCGTGAGTGCGCGCGGCAGCACCCCGGCCGGCTCTCATGTGGAATTTATCCGGTGCACTTGGACAAACAGCGTGGACAATCCAGGGGGGAATGATTTTTGGGAGATTTTCAGCGCAGGCGCTGATTACGGGGCTGTGACACGGTTGATTCAGTGCAGTTTTGATAAAATAATTTATTTGGGCAGGGCGCGGGATTATGAAATCGAGGATTGCGTGTTTCAGGAAGGCATTAAGTCTTACAGCGGGGACTACAACAGCGGTGTGATGAGATCATTCAAAAGAAATTTCGTGAGATGGCTGTCAGCCAGCGGCCGATGGACGCTGAATTTCGGAAACACCGTGGAAGATTGTGTGTTTATTAAGGACCTTGAGGATTTTAATCCGCATTATGTGTCCATGAGAAGCGGCACAGGGCAAACAGTGATCAGAAACAATATTGTCTGGTTCACGGGGCAGACCTATAACAATGCAGAGGGCGACGGCTGGATGTTTGGCGCGCCGGGTTCCGGGACAAGAGAAGAGAATGCCGTGATCATTGAAAAAAATATTTTTCTGCCCAATGGCCAGGGGCCGGATGGTTACAACAATCTCTCTTGCACGCCTTTTACCATTTTGTTTCAGGGCAGCAGTTATTTTCATGTGATTTACAGAAGAAACACAGCTTTTGTGGGTTCCAGTGCCGGCGGGTGCAACATAGGGGAAACCAATCCTGCTTATGCAGGTGATGTGGCTTATTTTAAATCCAATTTATTTATAGGCACTGACCGCGGCAGCGGGAACTATGCCGGAAGAAAGATTGCCAGTTTGGGATATGCGCAAACAGATGCTGTTTTGGCACAAGATGCAGATTATAATGCAGGGTATTTATTAATCAATGGGAGCCATTATGGCAATGGTTCAGGTAAAGGTTATGTTGGTTTATCCTTTTCCGGTGATGATGTGATTGGTGCGCATGATATTGATGATGTGGATCCTCAGTTGGTGGATGACACGCGTACACCAGTCAGCTGGGATGCTCATTTGGGCGGACCCGGCAGTATGCAGGGCACCATGGCGCGCTTGGCCCCAGGCGCTGGCCATACCATGCAGGATTTACTGGATTATATCCGTGAAGGATTTCGTCCGCAGAATGCGGTTCTTCAAGGAGCGGGTGATCCGGCTGACGGCAGTCCGGACATAGGCGCAGTGGACATGTCAGCCCCTGTGATTGACGCCCCAGCCGGTTTGTCCGCCGCAGCTGTTTCACAAACACAAATTGATCTTGTTTGGGATGACAATTCCGACAATGAGCAAGGATTTCGTATTGAACAAAGCCTGACGCCTGATTTGTCTGATTTTACGGAAATCGGAACCACAGGCGCCGGTATCAATACCCATAGCGTGACAAGCCTTGATCCCGGAACGCCATACTATTTTCGTGTACGTGCTTATAATGCCGGCGACTATTCTGCGTACAGCAACATAGATTCTGCTGTGACCGCGGCTTTGGTGATTGATGCGCCCACTGATTTGTCTGCGTCAGTTGTGTCACAGAATCAGATCAATCTCAGTTGGACGCACAATGCTGACAACAACGAAGGATACCGCGTGGAGCGCAGCGTCAACACCAATGACAATTTTCAGGTGATTGCCTCTTTGGGCGCTGAGGCAGAGGCGTACAATGACACAACTGTGTCTTCCGGCATTACTTATTATTATCGCGCTGTTGCCTATCAGGGAGCCAGTGATTCTGATCCCAGCAATGAAGCATCAGCTGTCACCCCTGGTATTGTGATTCAGCCGGTTTCAGATTTTATATCCACAGACCTGTCTCAAACCCGGATCACGCTTCATTGGCAGGACAATGCAGACAATGAAGACGGCTACTATTTGGAACGCAGTTCCATGACCAATACCAATTACCATCTCATTGCTGTGTTGACCCCTAATACGGAAACATACCCGGACACAAATCTTGTGCCTGACACCACTTACTATTATCGTCTCACAGCTTATCAAGGCAGTTCTGACACAAGTTTGCCTGTGGAAATGTCTGTTGTCACGCCTTCTGTGCCTGTGGATCCGGATCCTTTGCAGCCGGAGAGTGATGACCCTCCGCCGTCAACAGACACAACAGACAGCCGGCTCAAAACCGGTGATATTCGGATTCTGGGGTCTGAGCAAGGAAAAGGCACAATCAATCCTGACAAAGGGGAAACAGCCCGTATCTATTTTCGTGGAAACAATACCGGTGAGTACAAATGCATGATTTTTACTCTCAATGGGGAGTTGGTGTGGGAAAGCATAAAAAATGGCGCTTCTGCAGATTATTTTGAGTGGATTCCCTCCCATATTGCTTCAGGCGCATACATCGCATACATCAAAGGGCCCGGCCTCAGTAAAAAGAAAAAAATAGTGATTATTAGATAAATATACGGAATTTCAATAGATATGCGATTGAAATTCGTAGAAATTCTTTGTGATAAACTGATGTTATGGCTAAATTGTTGCATGCATTTGTTTGCATGGCGTTAAAACAAATAATTTTAACTATTGAAAAAAACCTTAAACCGGTTAAAATTAAATTTATCCGCCAAGTAAAGCCATGAGTGAAACTTAACCATGCGGGTTGCTGGGGTGCCAATGCGTTTCATATCCTGTAGATTATTTACTTTAACTCTTACCTTAACACTCCTACTTATTGGCATAAATGCCTGGAGCGCCGCTGATATCATGAGCAATGGGACCGGCGGCGGAGACTGGTCAAATCCTGCTTCATGGGACAGCGGCGTGCCCACAGCCAATGACACGGTCGACATCCGGCCAGGAGACACCATCACCATTGACACTCTTAATGCCACATCCTCTGAACTCGATATCACGATAAACGGCGTACTCAAATTCAGCACTTCCGTGCCCAGCGCCCTCACCATAGTGGACGGTGATTTGAATGTAAACACCGGCGGCACTTTGCAAATGGGTACACAAGCTGATCCCATTCCGTCCGGTATCACAGCCACTCTGATATTGGCTTATGGAAGTTCTCCCGGCGAGTATGGCCTGATCATCAATGACGGCGGCAAATTTTACACTTATGGCGACGTGAAAACCCCGGCAGCCACAGCTGCCAGTGGTCCGGGGGGGGGCGGGCTCAATATACAAGTGGCTGCTGCGGACGGCGTGGGATGGCAGGCCGGGGATGTGATCACGATCGGACAGACCGAAATCACGGATCCGTTTGAAGATCAGACAGAACAAAGAACCATTGACAGCATCAACAAATCAGGAGATCCGTGGGTGGTGTCATGGACAGGCGCTTTGTCGTATACGCATCAGCAAGCGGACGGGATCCGTGTGGCCAATCTCACGCGCAATGCCGTGGTCCGTTCTTCAGGCACAAATGCGGCATCCAACACAGCTTATATCCAAAATTACACCACAACAGCCGCTGATTTTCAAGTGGCTCACACAGAGTTTGCCTATATCGGGGCTTCCGGCAGTTCGCATTTGAATGGGATTGTTTTCGTCAACACCGACACCAAAGGGTCTATTTCTTCATCAACGTTTCACAACGGCTACCGCGGGATAAGATCCTACTCGGAAAACAATGAGACCATTTTTTCACATAATGTGATTTGTCAAAACGTGAGCAATGGCATGATGATTTTGGGAGATCAAAATATTATTCAATACAATGATATTTTCTCAAACGGCGGGATAGGTCTTGAATTGTTGTTGTCTGCATCCGATGGCGATATATCTTATAACTATATTTATTCCAATGATTCTTACGGAATTTTCCTTGAAACCGTGTCAGGCTATGACATCATCAGCAACACTGTGATGTGCAATGATGAGACCGGTATTTACGGCGGCGGTCAAAACCTTTTGATTTCATCCAACACTGTTCAGTCGGGTCGGTCAAGGGGCTGTACTTTCACCGGGCTGACCAATTCCGTTATTCAATTCAATACTTTCAAACAAAACAGGGATGGCGGGCTGCGTATTGTCAATAGTTCCGACAATTTAATTTCTGACAATTTGATGCAGTCAAATGATGTGGACGGCAGTTATAGCGGCGGGCTGCATCTGACAAGCACCTCCCGGCTGGTTGTTCACAATAATGTGATGCACTCCAATTATTATTATGGGATTTATATGATTGACTCAAACACAGACAATGTGATTGCTGAAAATGAGATTTATAATAACGGGGAGCAAGGGGTTCGTGTGGTCAATGTCCCTGCCAATAATACCTTTGTGTCCAACACGGTGTATGCCAATGACGAAGGGATCTATGTTTACAATTCCACCAGCAATATATTTGTGAATGACACCGTAGGGTACAACACATCAGGCGCTGCTGCGCCCAATATCAGCCGGCAGCTGGTGCCTGTGGTTGACGGCTCTATGATGATGAAAAACAGCCGTGTGTACGAGCCTGTTACCAATTTTGACACCACGTTGAATGACCCCGGGGAATATATCCTGTCCTATAATCAAAATTATGCCACTGGCACGGTCAATGTGTACGGTGACTGCATAGCGCCCGGAGATATCACTTTGGATTATAGCCAGTCCTTATACGCTTCATCTGCCACAACCCCTGTGTTAATCAAAGGCACAGGCCATTCAGCTGTTGTCACGCCCACAAATGAGGCTGTGACGCAAATCATCACTGTTTATTATGACGGCGCCAACTGGCAGGTGGACGGGTCAGTGTCCGGTAACATGGGCGCTCAAGGCGCAGGGAGTTTTACAGCGGATTTTCCGGCCGGCACACCCCAGTTTAATCTGAATTTTACCCAGGGAAGCCCGCCCCAAACCAATGACAAACTCATATTTGCACTGATGGCTGGTGCACAGGATGCCAATGTGCAAAAACAGCTTTTGTTTTCACGCGGCGCCACATTATACCGCAACAGCCAGGCCCGTTTGACAATGGGGGCCGGTACAGAATTGACTTTGCGCGGCATAGACGGCACGCCCACGCTCATGGACAGGCTCGCGAGTATGCCGTATTACACCATGGAGATTAACGGCGCTCTGACTCTTGAAAATGCAGACATCAGAAACACGGATGCCGGCGGATTGCAGATCAGCGGGAATGACACAGTGAGTATTTCCAGCACTGTTTTTGCAGATATGGGTGTGGCATCCTCTGTGTGCACTTACATCACACCCAGGGATTTAACTTCCAATACCACTTTTTACAATGTCACTTTTGGCCCGGCAACCAGTCCGCTGCCATCAGCCATTTACAATATTTATGTGCAGGGGGATGATTCGAATTTAAATTGGGCACTGGATGAATGGCAAGGAGGCAGATCAGGACCGGATCATGAATATGATCCCAATTTGCGTGTGCGGTGGTTGGATGATATTGCGCCTTCAGCTGTGGCTGATTTGTCCGCTTCTACTGGTAGTAATTACGGAGAAGTTGATCTGACTTGGACATGCCCTGGGAACAATGGCAGCACAGGTTCTTTGCTGCCTGGTTCATTTCGTGTTTTTTACAGTTCCACAATTGCGGATATGGCTGCTGCCACCACTGCGCAGGCACAGGTGGTGATTTCCACACAGGCTTTGCCCGGCACCTTACATTCTTACACAATACAAGGGCTGCTGACAGATGTGGTTTATTATGCACAGATCTGGACAGCGGATGAAACCCCGAATTATGCCGGGGTGTCCAATGTGGACAGTGCACAGGCGGGTCATCCGACGCCTCAGCCGCCGTCTTTGGTGGCTGTGCCGTTCCCTACGCAAATACGATTACAATACTAAGGCGCGAATACATTCCCCACTAAATACAAAAATAAAAACAGTGCCCCTAAGGCGCCAGCACCACTAAGTCAAAGAAAACCTCAAGGGAAAAATTTAGTAAAGAACGCAAAAGACTAAAGACTACTCAGCTGTGCCTTAAACAAAAGAGAAGGGCAGTAAAAAGGGGGACAACATTAACTAAAGTTCGAATTAATAAAAATTTAGAAACACTACCCTGTGGTCAACCTTCCTAGCCAAACGGGACGAAGAACAAGAGAAAGAAGGGGCACCTAACCCAAACTTCGAGTCCCTAAAT
>JANQER010000302.1 GCA_028278255.1 Elusimicrobiota bacterium
AATAATATCTTTTTGCATTCATGTTTCTAATCTGTGTCATCTGCGTAATCTGTGGATAATAAAAAGAATCTTTTTACCCACAAATTTTGTTAACGAGGCCTAATTTCTAATTTCCAGTTTCATTCAGATAATAATTCTCGGCACTCTTGCCGATATGCCGCAAAGGATTTCATAAGGAATCGTTTCAGCCCATGCGGACATTTCTTCCACTGAAATCCTGTCATTCTTTTGCTTCCCCAATAAAACCACTTCTTCCCCCACATCAATTCCCGGCACATGCGTCACATCCACAACAATTTGATCCATGGTCACGCGGCCTGCCACAGGACAGCGCCTGCCTTTGATAAGCACTTGTCCCTTGTTTGACAATAAACGGCAATACCCATCCGCATATCCCACCGGCAATGTGGCCAATGTTGATTGTCTCTTGGTTGTAAAAGTACCGCCGTAACTGATCTGTGTGCCTTTGGGAACTGTCTTGATAAAAACAATTTTTGTTTTCCAAGTCATCACAGGGTCAAGCCTCACAGAACCACGCGCCCCTGCTGGGGATATCCCATAAAGCGCCAAACCAGGCCGCACCAAATCATAATGACTTTCCGGATAGCGCAGCACCGCTTCAGAATTGGCCGCATGGGATGCTATTTGATACCCCTTTTCACGCGTATTTTCAATGATTTTGTTAAAAAAACCCAGCTGCTTATTCACACAGGTCACAGAATCTGATTGGGCCAAATGCGTGTAAAGACCCTCAAACAAAAGCCCCTTCAAATTTTTCAACAAATCTGCGTTTTTCAAAAAAGTGGGGGGAGACATGCCAATACGTCCCATGCCTGTGTCCACTTTGACATGAAAAGGAACTTGCTGTTTTAATTTAAGCGCTGTCCGGCTCAAAGCCTTGGCAGCAGCAAGACTGGCCACTGTGGGTGTCAGACGATGACGCACAGCGGCTTCAAAACTCTCAAAGGGAAAAAGGCTGCCCAGGATTAAAATCCTTTGACAAATCCCGGCCTGCCTCAGCCTGAGACCTTCTTCCACGCTGGACACGCCAAAACCCCATAAGGGAAAACCCCTCAAGGCTGCAAGTGCCCGGGCCAAAGCCTGACTGCCATGCCCATAACCATCTGCTTTTAAAACTGCCACTATTTTTGAAGAAGAAATGCGTTTGGCCAAAACCCGTGCATTTCTACAAAAGGCTTGAAGATTGATCTCAGCCCAGGTGGGACGGTAAAAGTGCGAAGTGCGAAGTGCAAAGGACGAAGGAAAATTTATTTTATTGGTCCGTTTTGTCATAGATTGTTCTGATGTCTGCGCCGCTAAAACGGTTCATCCTCAGGTGCAGGATCAACAAATTTTGTGAAATCATTCAAGAAATTCAAATCCACATCCCCGATCGGGCCATTGCGCTGCTTTAAAACAAACAGTTTGGCTTTTCCTTTTAAACTTGGGTCATCCCGCTTGTAAACCTCTTCACGAAAAATAGCTGCCACCAAATCCGCGTCCTGCTCCAATGCCCCGGATTCTCTGAGGTCAGACAATTGAGGCCGTCCCTCCCGGCCCCGGTCTTCAGGCCGGCGGTTTAACTGCGACAAAGCAATCACTGGCACTTGGAGCTCTCTGGCCAAACCTTTGACGGACCTGGAAATTTCTGAGATTTCCTGCTGACGGCTTTCTATCCCGCCAGGCCCGCGCAGCAGCTGCAAATAATCAATCACCACCAGAGACAAAGGCGTTCCTTTTTGTTTAAGATCATGCGCCCATCGACGGGCAGAACTGCGGATATCCAAAATAGACGGGCTGGTTGAAAAATCAAAAAACAATGGCGCCCCGGCAATCTGACTGGCCACATTGGTGATGGTGGGCCAGCTTTTACGCGCCAAAAACCCTTCACGCACATTCCTCAGATTGATCCTGGCCTGAGAACAAAGCAAACGAAGCCCGATTTCCTGGTCACTCATTTCCAGAGAAAAGAAAACAACTGGTTTTTTATTTTTGATCGCCACAGTCTCCGCAATATTCAAACAAAAAGATGTTTTTCCCATTGACGGTCTGCCGGCAATAATGATCAAATTGGAAGGCTGCAACCCTGAGGTCAGCTTGTCAAACTCTTTAAACCCTGTGGACACGCCTGTCATGAACTTGTTGCTTTCCGCCATTTTTTCCAATGCAGAAATAGCGCCCTGCATCAAAAGAGACGCCGGCACCATGCCGCGTGACGATTTTTCCTGAGCCAAAGTGAAAAAAAGCTGCTGCGCTTTATCCAACAGCTCATGCGCATTGTCCTTTGTGGTAAAACAATCTCCTGACACCTCGCGGGAGATAGAGATCATTTGCCTAAAAATGGATTTTTCTCTGACGATATTGGCGTAGTGTTCCACATGGAGAGCCGAAGGCACCACATTGGTGAGATGAAAGAGATAGGATTGCCCGCCGACATCGGGCAGGGTTTCATTTTTTTGAAGGTGTTCGCCGACGGTAATCACATCAGGGGTGATATTGTGATCATGCAAATGGCGGATCGCAGCGAAAATCTGCCGGTGCGTCTCTTCGTAAAAATCTTCTTCACGAAGCAAATCCATGGCCTTTAACATAGACTCTTTCTCAGCCAGCATACTGCCGAGAACAGCCACTTCCGCTTCATGACTTTGTGGGGGGACTTGCTCTAGGACCTCAACCATAGGAAGGCTCCATATGAAATGGATTTTTGATTTTTGATTTGCGATTGCCGATTTAGGAATCTAAAATATTGGAGTTTTACAATCAAAAATCGCAAATCTAAAATCAAAAATATATATCACGCCACTGCGTTCACTATAATCTTAAAAGCGGCGCTGACCTGAGGATGCAGCCGCACATTGCCGGAAAACTCACCCGTTGTTTTAATGGCTTCAGAAAGCTGAATCCAACGCCTGTCAAGAGTCAAACCTTTTTTTTGAAAAGCATTGGCCACATCAGCTGTTGTCACGGATCCGTATAGTTTCCCTTCCTTGCTCGACCGAACCGCCAAAGTACAAACTGTTTCCCGAATTTGACGCCCCTGCTCCTCGGCAGCCAAAAGTTTTTCCTTTCTTTCCTGCTCAATTTTCTCTTTGCGTGCTTCCCATATCTTTCGAGTACGCTCAGTGGACAAAACAGCCAAGCGTCTCGGAAGAAGAAAATTACGTGCATAACCAGGAGACACTTCTTTCACATCTCCGGTCACTCCCAAACTGGGAATGTCTTTTTGAAGTATAATTTTGGTTTTCATAATATCCTCTTATTATTCAATCTTGATAATGCCAAAAATAAATCCGAAATCCTAATCCGGATAAACCGGAACGACACTTTCTAACCACTGAGCACACAAAGATAAACAGAGAAAAAAGATTTTTTTATTTTTCAAAAACCTTCTCTGTGTGCTCTGTGGTTAAATGTATTTTAATCTGACACAAAGGGCAAAAGCGCGATGTTTTGAGCCCGCTTTAAAGCGGTTGTTAATTGGCGCTGATGTTTGGCGCAATTGCCGGTTGTGCGGCCTGCCAAAATCTTCCCGCGCGGCGTAATAAATCCGCGCAATATATGAACCGCTTTGTAATCGATTTCAGACACCTTGTCTGCGCAAAAACGGCAGACCTTGCGCCGCATTTGAGGCCGCCGAAACCGTCCG
>JANQER010000304.1 GCA_028278255.1 Elusimicrobiota bacterium
GCAGAACGACTCTCCATCCTCAACAATGCCCAAGGCGCGTGGCGCTGTCATACCATCTTCAACTGCACCCAGGCCTGCCCCAAAGACATAGACGTCACCGGCGCCATCAGCCAAATCAAACGCGCACTCATATTTTGATTAAAAAGTGTTGAAAAATAGTATAATTAATATATAATAATTATATATGGAATTTGAATTTGATGATCATAAAAACCAAATAAATGAGAAAAAACATGGGATTGGGTTTTTTGAGGCTCAACGACTTTGGTTTGACCCTGATATGTTGCAGATCCCAGCGAAATTAGAAGATGAACCAAGAACAATGGTCATTGGGAAAATCAAGGACAAACTGTGGACCGCTATTGTGACAAGTAGGGGGCATAAAATAAGAATTATTTCTATAAGACGATCTCGAGAAAAGGAGGTGAAACTTTATGAAAGCTCATGAATTCGACAAAAAATTTGATTCTGGCAAAGATGTGACCAAATATCTTGATCTTTCCAAAGCATCTCGTCCTGAAAGAGAACAAAAAAGAGTCAATGTTGATTTCCCTGTTTGGATGATTTCTTTGTTGGACAGAGAAGCCAGTAGGTTGGGAGTGACAAGACAATCCATTATTAAAGTTTGGATTGCAGAAAGATTAAAGGCAGCGTAACCAATTTATATCCTTTGTGGTTGGGGAAATTTAATTTTAATCGGATACGACTGTTCCTTCTTATAAGAAAGAGACTTTTCCCCTGCAAAGACACATCAAGCTTCTCTTGACGCGCTGTCTCCTGTTGTATGCAGCTATTTGTCAAGTATATGTTTTGTTGGTTTTAGGATTAAAAGCTTGTCGTGCTTAAACTTCCCAAATAGCCCTCCGGCATATTGAGTGACAACCACCAAGACTTGAGATGAGTCAGGAGACCACGTTACCGATTGAATTTTATCATTCTTTGTGTCCCAAAATGCTTCAGACTCGCCGCTTGAAGAGTTCAGAATTGATACTGATTGTCTTTTGACTACGGCTATATAGGTGCAGTCTGGACTTGAAATGCCAAAAGTCGATGCTGTTTTTGTATGAACATTTTCAGATGATGATATGGTTTTCCATCTATTATGATAAACCTCAATAGCGCCTGACGGTTGTATCCTAAAATCCGTTTCAATGTCGTAGGTCGCAAATTTGCCCCAGCTGTATAATATGGCACTGTTTTTAGTTGCCTCAACAAGCTCGTGATAATAAGAATTGCCAAATCTTCCTTTATGCGCAAGTCTTTTCCTCATGACAATGCATCTTCCATTATGAATCCCGAATTTTTCGACAAGATGATAAAGCCCTTTTTCTTTGGAAGGCTCGTAAATTGTTTTTTGTTTCCTTGTTGCTATATCTACCTCCCCAACACCTATACTACTGCCATATGATCCATTCGCGGCATCCGCTATTGAAAACAAAACCTTTTTGTCGTCTTTGTTGAAGACAGGGCCAGAAAAATATCCAAAATCCGGCTGAGCCAATGTCTGAATCCTGTTTTCACCGATGTCATATTGCCTAATTTCATTGCCAGCCAGTGTAGCGGCAAGAACACGAAGACCTGATATCGGTTTTGCTTGATGAGCATAAACAATTTTTTCATTGTCATGCGAAAAACTCGGGTTCCATCCAAAGTCAATTTTTTTTATGCGTTTATCCTTAATGTTTAATAGAACGATTTCGGGATCTTCAAAGCGTTTATTTGTTTTTGCTCTCTCATCATACTTCTTCAATTCATCCTCTGAAAACATCTCAGCTTCGTGTCCGTCAGGGGAATGCAGCTTACGCACGAAGACAAGATGGGTATTATCCCCTGAAATCTGCGGATGAAGTATTTCATATTTTTCTTCATAATAGGACCAATTAATCTCAGATGACGTTGTTCGGTCACATCCAAAAAAAATGCAAAAAACAGTAAAAATAGCTAAGCGCATATATATTGTCCTCTTTGTTTTAACCCGAATTTTTCAATTGAAAAATTCCCTTCGCAGCGCTTACCATGCCGCTAGGCATGGTCCCTGTTTGTCGGAAGGGAGGGAGGCTTCGCCCTGGGTTCACCCCTCGGAACATGGCTGCACAGCAGCCACATTCCGAGCCCTACGGGAAAATTTTCATTTGCACTTTTTTGTACATCAATCATTGACGACAATATTGTGCAACTGAAA
>JANQER010000330.1 GCA_028278255.1 Elusimicrobiota bacterium
GACCGGCTGCTCTATGTGCGGCATGCGGCGTGTGCAGATCAATGGCCTGAAAGGGGAATACACCACTGTGCTTATGGACGGCGTGCCGGTGAATTCCACTGTCTTTGGCTATTATGGTTTTGGTGCCCTGTCTACAGCAGGGTTGGGGCGTGTGGAAATTGCCCGCGGATCAGGGGCTTCACTTATTGCGCCGGAAGCCATTGGCGGTGTGATCAATATTGTGACAAAAAAACCAAAATCCAATTCCATATTTTTTGATGCGGCTGTAGGGGATCATGATTACAAAAATATGTCTTTTGTGGGATCCGGCGTCACATCCGATGGAAAAGGCCGCGTTTTGGCAGCGGCTCAAGCCAGCCGGCGCGGCCAGTGGGACCAGGATGGAAATGGCGTGAATGAAAATCCCCGGGTGGAATCTCTTTCCGCTTCTTTGAATATTTCACGGGATTTGGGTGATAACAATAATTTGGACCTGCGTTTGGCTGTGTTTGATTCTGAGACCTTTGGCGGGCCCACAGAAGACAGTTTGTTTTACACCATAAACAGAAATGAGGGCCTTGGCCCATTGTTTCAAGACGGTGATGTGCGCAAACAATACATTGGCGATCCATTTGAAACCTATGAACACATCAACACTGACCGCCAGGAAGGCACATTGCGCTGGACAGCCCTTTTGCCAGGCAACATAAATCTGGTCACAACACTGGCTGCGGCCCGTCAGGTGCAGGATTCTTATTATGAAGCAGGTGATTATTATCATCTTAATAAATACCATTATGGAGACACCAAATTAAATATTCCAGCCGGTGACAATCATTTTGTGACAGCAGGGGTGTCTGCGCGGCAGGAATCTTTGCGTGCACAGTCATACGCGTTCTTTGATGTGCTGGGCCGGACCAAAGATGACTATGGCATGTCCTCAATGGGCGCGTATCTGCAGGATGTTTGGCAGGCGCATCCCAAACTGGAAATTTCCGGGGCTGTGCGGTTTGATAATATGGCCGTGGATTTTAAAGGGCTTACCGGCAAACAGGATGAAATTGATGACTCTGTTGTCATGCCCCGTCTCCACATCAAATGGACCCATGCCAAAGGTTTGGTGTCCCGCATTTCAGGCGGTATGGGGTACCGGGCGCCCTTGACCTTTTTTGAATCAGATCATGGACTAATTGAAGATGGTTTTGCTGTGAATGTGACTGAGCTTGAAAAGTCACAATCAGCAGGCTATGCGCTGTCTCTGGACACCCCACGGTTGACGTCCACTGTGTCATACAACCATACCACAGTCAAAGACATGGCTTACATCAACACAGATGATTTTGCCATTCCCACACTGGTCACTTACAATGAAAATGTCAATGTGCAGACCATTGACGGCGTGATCGGGTATCAGGTACTTCCGTCTTTGAATATTGCGGCCGGTTATGAGCATTTTGTGTTTTCTGATAAATACAAGGGGCTGATGGCCATTGCATCAGTTGAAGACCGGGCGCGCCTGATGGTTAATTTTGGAAAAAATAAGTGGGACATTGATTCCACGTTGACCTGGATCGGCAGCCGGGATTTGAAGCCTTACGGTTACACGGACAGTTTCAATGTGTGGGACGGAACAACCGCTTCTGATCCCAAAGAATCAAACGCGCCGGCTTACGCCACTGTAGATCTCAAGATCTCGCGGGCCATCGGTAAAGACACCAAACTTTACATTGGCGCCAAAAATCTTTTTGATTATCATCAAGCTGATAAAGAATCACCGCTTTTCTATGATGACGCAGGCGGTTATGATGTGGGTCATATTTGGGGCCCTTTACGCGGCCGGGAAATCTATGCCGGCATGCAGATGCGGTTCCAGCCATAAAAAAATTAAAAGGCCGATTGAGCAGGGGTTCTCTCCGGCACCTCTGCTCAATTGTGTCTTATGAGGAGACATCAATATGAAGCTTGAATCCCCGTCAAAGACATCTGATTCATTTTCTGCCTATGGGGTTCTGTCGTGTGTGTTATCAGCCTTGATCCTCTGTTTCACTCATCCTGGAGCGGCTGAAGACAAAATGCCAATGCCCAATACCCGCACGCTTCAGGACATGGCGTCTCAATGGACGCTGCTAAAAACAGAACATGAAAAAGAAAAAAAACAATGGAATGAACAAAAAGCCCTTTTAGAAAAAGAATACACTCTTTTAAAAAAAGAAAAAACCGCATTACAATCTGAAATTGCCCGGGCCAAAAAACAAAAAACCGGCAAACAATCCGAACTGGTGTCTTTTATGGAAAAATCAGCCGCGGCTCAAAAAGATTTGGACACATTACGGACTGTGTTGGCCCGTGCGGAAACCCGTTTAGCGGTTTGGGAAAAAAGCATTCCTGACTCTCTGTCCGGCACCCTTAAAAAACTCTATGCGCCTCTGGCTTCTGCTCAGGAAAAAGACGCTTCAGAAAGGCTCCGGAACATTATCCGGCTTTACTCTGAGTGGGAAAGACTGAACGCAGAGGTTCACTTGGTTAAGGAACTGCTCACAACAGAGGATGGGATTGAAAAAGAGTTTGATGTTCTTTATATGGGGCTGTCAAGGGCTTTTTGTGTGTCTGCAGACAATCGCGCGGCCGGCATTGGCGCCCCGGGAATGGACAAATGGACTTGGTCATGGGACCCGGGCATTGCCGGAAAAGTCAGACAGGCTGTACAATATTATTCCCATAAAAAAGTGGCGGAATTTGTGGACCTGCCTGTTCAAGTGCTGGAGGTCGTGCCGTGAGAAAAACACTTGTTGCTGTTTTTTTATTAGGGAGTGTTTTGCCTCTTTCAGCTGCCCAGCCAGTCGATTTACAAAAAACAATCCAGCAGTTAATGACTGACATTCGCAGTGAATCAGAGGAGTTGGCCAAAACACGTGCCGCGGTTTCAGCAGAAAGGGTGAAGCTCATTAACAGACTTCGCTCTCTGGAAAAAAAAGTCGCGCCTTTGCGTCAGAAGGCCTATGCCGTGAGAAACGAAAAATGGCTGAAAGAAGGCCGTTATCAGCAGATGAAAGAAGAATCAGACTATCTGACCGGCGAAGTGGAACTGTGCGCCTCGATTTTAACTGAATACAGACGTGACACGCTCAAACGCATGACCAGTGCTGAAGAACAAAGGTGTCATTCCCGGTTTGAGGAGATTGATCATCTGCTGCGCCTTTCCAAAGCCGGTGACATCCTGCCTGCGGCCGAACCACTGTTGGAACTGGCAGACGCACGTTTGCGTGACAACAGAGGCGGCTTTACTTTTGAAGGCCGGTGTGTTCAAGGCAATGGGGATGTGCTGGACGGCCGGTTTATCACAGCCGGTCCGGCGGTTTATTTTTTATCTTCGGATGAAAAAAACGGCGGATGGGTGGGATTGCGTCCGGGCAGTCTTCATCCGGCGCTGATCCGGCCTGTCAGAACTTCCCGGTTAAAAAAGGTTTTGGATAATAAAGCAGCAAACCTGCCCATAGACTTCACCATTGGTGAAGCTGTTAAATCTCAGGAAAGTAAAAAAAGTCTGTGGCAGCATATTCAAGCCGGCGGCATCACCATGATTCCGATTTTAGGGCTGGGGCTTTTTTGTTTTGGCGTTGCCCTATGGAAATGGGCGCGGTTTTCGAAAGTGCGTTTTCCGGATGACAAAATCATCGGCCAAATCACGGAGAGTCTATCAAGTCATAATGTCAAGCAGGCGCATGTATTGGCCGCTTCAATGGGTGATCTCTCCGGCCCTGTGCTGGCTGAAGGCATACACCACTATAAAGAAAGAAAGGCTGATATGGAAGAGATTATTCATGAAAAGATTCTCACTTTGGTGCCTGCTTTGGAAAAAGGAATGCCTCTTTTGGCTGTCACAGCAGCGGCGTCGCCTCTTCTGGGTTTGCTGGGAACTGTGACCGGCATGATCCGCACTTTTGACCTGATCACAATATTCGGCACAGGCAAAGCCAAACTTTTGGCAGGCGGTATTAGCGAGGCGCTTGTCACAACAGAATTTGGTTTGATTATGGCCATCCCGGCTCTTCTGGCCCATGTTTATTTTTCCAGACGGATTAAAATCATCATCCGCTCTCTGGAAGAAAGCGCCATTGTCTTTATCAATAAATTGAATTGAATAAAAAATCAAAATTTTGGCTGGAATGAAACAGAAATGTTGTAGGGGCGGGCCTTGTGCGGGCCTCTTCATCTGCCGAGGGGAAGGGGGAGATGTCCTCCCTGTCAGATGGAATAAAAGAAGGAATCCCTATTGGATTTAATTAAAGACTGTTTTCTTTATTGGGAAAAGGGGGGGCTGTTGCTTTTGCCCATAGGGATTGTTTGTTTTTTTATTTGGGCTTACATGATTCGCCTCAATAAAAGTCTAAAAGCAGCTATTTTCTCCTTAACCCATGCGGTACGAAAAGGCGAACAAACTTTTTCCATTAACAATAAAGTCCCGAGAGTAACCTCCATTGAAAAAGGCCCGGTGCCAGGATTTATTGACCAAGTCAATCAATGTTTGAGTTCCCCTGAAAAAATAGAACGTCTTTTTGACAATTTTCAACGTCAAGAAAAAGCGGTTTATGAAAGAGACATGAGTGTTTTACAGGCATTGGTGACGGCTTCCCCATTATTGGGCCTCTTGGGAACAGTGATGGGAATGATCAGTACTTTTAACGCGTTGGCGTACAAATCGGCCGGCATGACAGAGCTCATGGCCTCGGGAATCAGTCAGGCGCTGATTACCACCAAATTCGGCCTGGTGGTGGCTTTGCCCGGACTTTTCGGCCTCTCTGTCATCCGCCGGCAATTCAAAACCCAGCAAACACTTTTGTCCAGTTTAAGACATCACATCACATCCGGCAAGAAAGGAAATTTTTAATATGAAACGCATACAAGAATTTGAATCATCAGGTTCTATTGATATCAATTTATCACCGCTCATAGACATGATGTTT
This sequence comes from Elusimicrobiota bacterium, assembly GCA_028278255.1. GTDB lineage: Bacteria > Elusimicrobiota > Elusimicrobia > FEN-1173 > FEN-1173 > JANQER01. The sequence goes on from JANQER010000330.1 coordinate 4,944, forward strand.
TTGCTGCTTATTTTTTTTATTGTGACCACTGCTTTTGTGGAAGAACTGGGCGTGGAAATCAATAAACCCCGCGCTGCCAGCGCTGTGGACCTGGAAACAAAAAGCATCACCATTGGCGTGGGGCGGAATGGAAAAGTCTATTATGGCGCCAAAGCAGTGGGCATGAATGGGCTGCGCGGTTTGGTGAGCCGTCTTCTTCGCAATGATGACAGGCCTGTGATTATTATGGGGGATGCGCTTTGTCCCGGGGGAGTGCTGGTGGATGTGATTGATGAATGCAAATTGGCCGGCGCCAAAAAAGTCAGCTTATCAACGGATAGAGAATAATAAGCACATGCATGGGATATCTTTTGATTTTGTAAAACAGTGGCAACCGTATGCCAAACCAGCAGCCGTGACAGCGCTCATTTTTTTGCTGCTGCCGCTTTCTGAATACATCACAAGGCACAAAAAAAAACAAACATTGCGTGAAGCGGAAACACTGATTCTTCGTGAACTTCCGCCCAAAAGAAAGACCATTGTGCAGAAAAAGAAAAAGCGCCAAAAACCAAAATTAGACAAAAGCCAACGCCGGCTTTCCATTCAAAAAATTGCCGCTTCTCTTTCTCTTGGGATGGGGGACACCGGCGGAGACTTTTCATTGAATTTTGCCATGAATCCCTCAATGGGAAAAGAAGACATGGTGTTTGAATTGTCAGATGTGGAAAAACCGCCCACAGTGACCAGCTGGGACAAACCTGTTTACCCCTTGGGCGCCAAGAACCGGAAAATTGAAGGCCGTGTGGTGCTTATGTTTGTGGTGAGCGCCAAAGGCCGGGTTCAAAAGGAAACAATCCGTATCACAGAGTCTGTGCCCCCGGGGGTGTTTGACAAGGCAGCCCGCTCTGCTGTGGCAGGATGGCGTTTTCAGCCGGGGATCAGACAAGGAAAAGCTGTGGGCACCCGGGTGGAAGTCCCGTTAAAATTTCAACTGAGCCAGTAGGGGCCGACCCCTGTGTCGGCCCTGTCGCCTAAAGGGAGATCATATGAAAAGAATTATTTCAGTTTTTATTTTGTGTTGTTTGTCAGTGCCCGGTATTGCCAGTTTCGTTAAGGCTGGTGAATCTGATGAAACCGGTTCAGCTGTACTCACAACAAAGCAAAACGAACCCTCTGTGTCCAAAAAAGAAGCCGCCTTATTGCAAAAGGTCTGGGCCCTCACCAATCAGGATATGAAAAAAGCACTGGCTCATTTGAATCCTCTGGTGAAAGACAATTCAAGCGCGGCTCTTGATTTTGCCAGAGCCAATCTCTATTTTCAGATGGACAGTTTAAAAGAAGCAGAGGAAGGTTATCAAAAAGCATTAAAAAAATTTCCATCCTTTTCCCGGGCCCGTGCCAATTTGGCACGCGTTTATATTAAACAGGACCAGTATGAAACCGCTGTTCGCGAATTAAGGCATGTGCTGGAAGACGGGGAAACCAAACCATCCACCCTGACATTAACAGGGTATGCCTATTTATTGTTAGGACAGCCAGTGCCTGCTGAAACCGCTTACAGACAGTCATTACTTTTAGAACCTGACGATGAAAACGCGCGTATCGGTTTGGTGAAATGTTTGCTGGAACAGGACCGTTTTCAAGAAGCTGTTCAAATGCTGGACAACCTCATTGACAAGAACCCAAACAATCAGATGATGTGGTTTCTCTTGGCCAATGCCCATGTGGCCTTAGGAAATCAGGAAACAGCCATTGCTGTTTTAGAAGCCGCGGACAGGCTGGGTCTGGCGTCTTCTGAGGCTTTGGCCGCGCTGGGTGATTTATATTTAGACAATGGGTCTGCTCCCCGGGCCTCTGCGGCTTACCAAAAAGCCTTTTCAAAGAACAAACCCTCATTTAACAGAATGCTGAGAGCGGCAGAGAGTTTTATCCTCACTGAAAACCCAAAGCAGGCCGCTGTTCTGTTGAAGAGAGTCAGGCATTTATCCAAAGAACAAAAGAGGCCTTTCAAGCAAGAGCAGCAGAATAAACTCCATTGGTTAGAAGCACGTCGCGCCCATTTGGCAAAACATTATAAAACCGCTTTAAAAGCTTACAAAAAGCTTCTCAATCATGATCCGTTAAATGGAAAAGCGCTTTTATGCCAAGGTGATTTATTAAGGGATTTAAACAGGCTGGAAGAAGCGGTCATGGCCTATGAACGGGCTTCCCGTCTCCCCAAGGTACAGGCTGATGCTTATATCCGGCAGGCGCAGGTCGAGGTGGAAAGGGAAAGATACCGCACGGCTTTGGAGCTGCTTGAAACAGCCCTCTCCATTGAGCAACGGTCCCATGTGGCCCGATACATGGAACAAGTCCGCCGACTGGCAAGGTGATTTCTATATTCAGGCGGTTTATGGCAAAACTTCAGGGAACCAACAGGTTCATTGACAAGGTGGTTCTTCGTATTTCTTTTTTTGCCTTGGTATTCATGGTGTTAAAAAATAGGAGAGGGCTTATATGTTGAGATAAAGCTCAGGTTTATTTTCCGTCAAATTTCCTGTATTTTTCCCTTAACTTATAGAGTCTTGCCTTGTCTGATTTATTGACCACTTCGACTATTCCTTTATTGACCAAACGATTGACGGTATACCGTACAGCCCGTTGCGTGATTCCCATGGCCATTGACAAAGCAGGCGTTCGTCCATAATTTTGGGCTGTTAGAAATTGGACTATTCTTTTTTCAAGCATATTAAGCATCTGAATTTCTTGTGGGATGACTGGTGTGGTTTTCTGGGCGTATTTTTCAACTTCTTGACTGGCTTTTGCAAAGACATTTGCCATCAAACAAGTAAAATATTGAACCCAACCAGTTAAATCAGCTGTTGCTCTGCCAAAGTAGTAATTATGATGGTGATGCACAACCAATGCCTTGTAATATTCTCTCAAATTCAAAGCATGATACTCTTCCATTGAAAAGAATCCATTTAACCCATATCCATCACGCTGTAAAATGAAAGTGGCCAACAAACGGGCTGTTCGCCCATTCCCATCATAATAGGGATGGATGGTCACAAACTGATAATGAGTCAGACCAGCTATTATTGGGGCAGGTATTTTTGATTTTTCAGCTTTCCTGATCCAAACAATCAATTGTTTCATGAGAACGGAGACATCTTTTGCTTCTGGTGGTAAAAAAACAATTCTACCAGTGGCTGAATCTTTTATCACATTTTGTTCTTGACGATAAGGGGTGGGCTTCGCTCTTTTGCCATTTTGTACCATGGCATGTATCTTTTTTATCAATTCTTCAGACAACTCCATTCCACGTGACGCAAAGTCTTCTATTTTTAAAAGAGCTGACCAGTAATTTTGCACTTCTTTGACATCTCTTTCTCGTCCTTGAAAGGTCGTTTTTTCATTTTGAATGATTTCTTCTGTTTCTTTTAAGGTGAGTCTGTTGCCTTCTATATAAGTAGAATAATGTGTGGATTTTAAACGAGATTTTTGACGTAACGCCATTTCCAATGCCGGTGTTAATGGGATATTTTTAACTATTGTTTTGGCTTGTTCAATTCGCATTAAGGCTTGAGCTATTGAGGGGGTAATTGTGTATTGTGGAACCCATGCTTGTTTTTTCATCATGAAGATAGGCTAGCTTGTATGGCATGTTTTGTCAAGTAATTTTCCGGTAAATTTCCACAAAATCACAGCTATCCGGTCAAAGGGATATGCTTTTGAAGAAAGTGCTCCATGCTTTTGTTCAACACCAACAAGGTCATTCTCTTTCTGTTTTTTTCCAGTAAGAATTAAAAATAAACCCGATAAATCGGGCAGCTACGAAAAACAAAAACATTTTTCTTCAGCGGGCTAAACTCACACGTTTTTTATATAGTCAATAATGCGTATTAAATTTGACAAGTTTTATTTGTTATGATATTATAAACAGAAATAATTTCTATTTAAGGGGTGAGGGTTGAAGCCATATATTGATATATTAAAAAATAAGGGGCTTAAGATTACGCCCCGACGGAAAGCCATTATTGATATTTTTGTCAATTGTCATAAGCATTTGACATCTGAGGGAGTTTGGAGTCTTTTGAGCAATGAATTTGACAAATGCGGTTTGCCAAGCGTGTACCGTAACCTGGAAACTCTTGTTGAATGCGGTATTCTCACAAGGATTCAGCAGTTTGACCGTAAAAAACATTATGGGCTTTGCACTGAGCATCATAATCACCCCCACCACCATATCACCTGCATTAGTTGCGGGAAAGTTGAAGAACTCGGTGCTTGTGAGATGGATAATAAACGTATCATTAAAGGATATAAGGTGGTCAATCACTTTATGCAGGTGAATGGGATATGCGCCGGTTGTTCTAAATGATTCATAACGCGACCTGAAGTCGCAGCCATCAGCAGCAGGGAACGGTCCGGCTGTCCCCTGCAAAAGTGTTTTTTAAAACAGGAGCAGGGATGTGTTTAAAAAAATCTCAGGGATATTGCTGGTGTTGGTTGTGGTTATGCCGATGACAAAGCTTGTTTTTGCCGCAGACAAGGCAGGGAATTGTCGCGACCGCTCCCTACAGGTTGTGACCACATTATTTCCAACCTATGATTTCGCTCAACAAATAGGAAAGGATAAAGTGGACGTTAACCTTTTATTGCCGCCAGGTGTTGAACCGCATTCCTTTGATCCAAAGCCCAAAGATATCGTGAGAATTAGCCAGGCAGATATATTTGTTTATATAGGCAAATACATGGAACCATGGGCAGAGGATATCATCAAAGGGGTTTCCCATGATGAGCTTGTTGTTGTTGATTCTAGTATTGGCATAGATCTGATTGATGAAGCTGATCAACAGACTAAGTCAGGTGACAGAGGGCAGGCCTTTGAATGGGCCGGGGTTTTTAAACTTTCTGCTGATGAATATACATGGACGTTTTCAAAAGTGGATGGCGATTACGCTGATCCACAGATGAAGATGGTTATTCTGGCGGGCAATGCCAATAGTCTTGCCGCTATTGAAGAGGGAAAGAAGACCGCACAAAGGCTGATGGAATTGTCTGATAGTATTGAACAGGTTCATGGTGACGTGCTTACAGTGAATGACAGGCATGCTTACCAATTGATTTTTGATCCGGAGAGGAAGGTCACTGAATTCCGCATTGTGATTAAAAAAGAAGGGGCTTATACATTCTTTACCGAGCATATGCCTTTTGAGTTTGAAGCCGATGACCATTTCTTCAAAAATATCCATAAGCAAGACATTGAACCGGGCGCTCAAAAGCCTGACACGGGCCACCACCATCATCACGGCGGCAAAGATCCGCATATTTGGCTTGACTTAGGACACGTTCAAAAGATGGTTGAGACCATGGCTCAGGCATTTGCGCAAAAGGACCCCAGGCATAAAGATTTTTATCTCGCCAATGCGTCGGAATTCAATAGAAAAGCAGCTGATTTGGACACGCGGTTTCGCCAAATGCTTTCAACGGCAAAACACAAATCAATCATTTACGGCGGGCATTTTGCCTTTGGGTATTTTGCCAGGCGCTATGGGCTCACCCATGAATCACCGTATGCGGGTTGTTCACCAAATGCAGAGCCGAGCCCAAAAGCCATTGCTGAGCTTATTGCGAAGCTGCGGGCTTCCGGACAGAAATATATCTATCATGAAGAGCTTATTGATCCGAAAGTTTCCCGGATTATTGCTGAAGAAACCGGTGCGACTTTAGAGCTTTTGCATGGAGCGCACAATGTGAGTAAAGAAGAACTGCGAACCAAAGTCACGTTTCTTGATATTATGGAAAACAATCTGCAGAAATTAAAAGCAGGGTTAGAATGCCAATGAGCCTTATTGAAACAAAAAAAGTGAGTGTACGTTATGGGAGTATTGAAGCGCTCTCTCAAGTTTCTTTTGTCATTGATGAAGGAAATTACGTGGGAATAATAGGTCCTAATGGATCAGGCAAGACATCGCTCATTAAAGCGCTGCTGGGTCTTGTTGGTTTTGAGGGGGAGATATTTTTTCAGGGGAAAAGATTATCTGAATTTAGACAAACAAAGCATATAGGATATCTCCCTCAAAAACTATCTTTTCTTGATCAGAGATTCCCTGCCACTGCACGAGAGATAGTCGTGTCAGGTGTTTATTGCTGCAAAAAATTTCCTAAGCATCTGACAAAAAAAGATGACAAGGCAGCGGAGCGCGCCATGGAGGTATTGGGCATAGAATCGCTCTCTCATCGCTTAATAGGCAAACTTTCCGGCGGGCAGCAACAACGGGTCTTATTGGCCCGTGCATTGGTGCACAATCCCCGGCTTTTAATCTTAGATGAACCAACCGTGGCTCTTGATCCGCAGTCCCGTGAAGCCTTTTACGCCACTCTATCGGAATTGAACAAAAAGCATGGAGTGACGATTCTTTTTATTTCTCATGATGTCGGCGCTATAGGTGCACACGCCTCAAAGCTTCTTTATCTTGATCGCAGCCTTGTTTTTTACGGTTCGTTTAAGGAATTTTGTCAATCAAAGACAATGACAGATTATTTTAAAGAAGGACAACATTTTATCTGCCACAGACACGATGATAGAGGGACTTCTTTATGACCGGTGTCATTGCGCAAATGACTGAAGCCTTGCAGTTTGCCTTTGTTCAACGGGCAGTGATTGCCGGCTGTTTTATATCCGTGGGATGTTCGTTTTTGGGCGTTTTTTTGGTTTTGCGCAGGTTTTCACTTATCGGTGACGGGCTTGCCCATGTCAGTTTCGCGACTGTTGCCATTGCGCTTTTATTGCACGCTCAGCCGGTGATTGTTTCTATCCCGCTTGTCACACTGGCTTCTTTGGTCATTTTACAACTCAAGGAAAAGGCGCAGGTGTATGGTGATGCGGCTATTGGTCTTGTGTCATCATTCGGCATTGCTTTAGGCGTTATTATTGCCTCAACAGCCGGCGGTTTTAATGTTGATCTGTTTAGCTATCTCTTTGGCAACATACTGTCAGTGAGCCGGCTTGAGGTTTGGATAACCGGCGTCATTTCAATATTGGTTGTTCTTGTGACTTTGCTTTTTTATCATGATCTGTTTGCCATTACCTTTGATGAAGATTACGCGCAGGTATCCGGGATAAAAGTGAAAGCTGTTAACAGAATTCTTATTATTTTAACGTCTTTTATTGTGGTCTTGGGAATAAAGATTGTAGGCACAATGCTTGTCTCAAGTCTCATCATTTTACCGGCAGTCACGGCATTGCAAGTGACAAAGAGTTTTCGAACAACGATTGCCGCAGCAGGAATATGCGCCATATTGTCTGTGATTATTGGGATCTTTGCTTCATATCTTTTGAATTACCCGTCAGGCGCTACTATTGTCATGGTGAATTTTGTCTTATTTATTGTGATGCTGGCTATTAACAAATTAAAGATGTGCTAAAAGAGATAAAAATGAATCATCAATGTCATTGTCACGGGAAATGCGGAGATAATTGTAAATGCTCATCTTCAATAAAGCATGAGAGTCTAGACAAAAAAGGAGGAGAGGAATCTATGATGATGAAAATGAGCCGATCAACAGCTAAAATAGACAAGTTGGGGATATTCCTTTCAGGAGCCTGTGCTGTTCACTGTTTATTGGTTCCATTGATCCTGCCGTTTCTTGTCGTGTCTCATCTGACGTTTTTTGCATCGGAAGGGTTTGAATTTTGGTCTTGGACAATTGCCTTTGGCCTCTGCCTTGTGGTGACAGTGTACCAGTATGCGTTTAAGCACAAACATGCATCAGTGTTCATTCCCTTAGCCCTTTGTTTCGGGCTTATCATGAATAAGGGAATGTTTGGCGCATCGGCAGCGTCATATGTGGCGTTCGCGGCCGGATTGCTACTCGTCTTAACACACATTTTGAATTTAAAAATGTGCAAGTTGTGCCCGAAATGTCAATCACAAGACCAATAAATATATGGATAAATTCAAATGCTTTGTTATTATCGAAAATTTTAATCAATCGGCAATCCTTTTTTCATGTCCAAACGGAAAATTCCATAGGAATTCACATGTCCGTAAATGAGCGAGGATAAGGCCCTCAGGTCTTCCGGGGTCATACGTTTTGACAACCCCCGATTTTTTCAGTCAAGCAGCGCGGAATTGTCCAGTTAAAAGTATACTTGATAAAAAACCAAAACCCGGTTATAATATATGTATAGTATATCTATGCATATTTGGAGGTCACATGAAGGCTTCAATCGTTGATTTGCGCTATAAAATGCGTGATATTCTTAAAGCCCTTATGCGAAATGAAAGAATAACAATCATTTCTCACGGTAAAATCAAAGGTTTTATTATGCCCGCCTTGCATGAGGGGGTCAAAAAAGTTTCAGAGCACCCTTTTTTCGGGAGCCAGAAACCAACTCATTTGTCTGTCACTGAAGAAATGGATCAGTTAAGGGGGCCTCGTTATAATGCTTTTTGATACAGATATACTTATTTGGGTTCAACGAGGCAGTCAAAAAGCCGCTGCTCTCATAGATAAAACCTCGGAGAAGTATATTTCAATTCAAACCTATATGGAATTGCTCCAGGGGGCATTTAACAAACAACAACATCAATTTGCCAAAAATTTTCTCACTTCTTATGATTTTATCATTTTGCCGCTCACTGAAAATATAGGGCATAGAGCTTCCGTTTATATAGAAGAATATACCCTCTCCTCTTCATTAAGAACAGGTGATGCCATAATAGCTGCCACTGCTGTTGAAAACAACCTTACCTTGGCTTCCGGAAACGCCAAGCATTTCAAAAACATCCAAGACTTAAAATTAAAAATTTTCCATCCTTGATACAAGGAGGGTACCCAACATTCGTGACACCAGCCGCAAACTATCTGATATAATATAGTATATAATAAAAATATATTTAAATTTTCTCGTCGAAAAATTTAGGTGACATGCCAACCCAACATTGGCGCTTTTTGGGGCAATGTGTCTGATATAATAAATTATATTATAAGTTTATTTTCCGACGATCTCTTTCAAATCAATAATAAGGGGTCTTTGATCACATTTTCATGCTTCTCAAGCCAACATTGCTGTCACAAAGTGCAAAGTATATGATATAATTTGTTATATTAATAAATTGACAGCGAATCAATTGGTTTTGGAGGCAAAGTGAAAAAGAAAGCGCTGGATGAGGAAAAAATAAGAAAGGTTGATGAAACATTGGCTGCTGTTAATAATTATTTTTCAAAGGAATTATTGGCAGCCGGGACATTATCAATTGGTGATCAGATTCAATTGATCCGGTCACGGTTGGGCATGAGCCAGGCTCAATTGGCCAAAAGGGCTGGCCTTCAGCAAGCGCACATTGCCTGGATTGAGCAGGAAAAGAAGGATCCAGGCATCAAAACAGTCAAAAAAATCTTTCAAGCGCTTGGCTGTGACCTTTTGGTTCTGCCAAAAGCCAAAAAACCATTAGATAAAATTGTGACTGAGCGGGCCAAGATTGCAGCTGAAAAAAGATATGAATGGGTCAACAACAAAGACAATTACAAACCGCTTGACTTGATCAGAGCCGATGAAGAAAAATTTTGCAAGTATCCATCATCAGTCCTTTGGGAAGATCAAGAGAATTAATTGAGAAAATTGAACAGGAAAAGAGACTGATTAATCTTATCTCATATCTCGCATAATAAAGCTTATACGAATTAGATCAGCTGCATTACTGAAAAAATCTTTTACGCCGCAGTAAGCGCTGCGTTTCTGCGTTCCATATACATTTTCATTCCTTCAGCGCTCATTTCCATGATACATGCTTCTTCTCCGGATTGAATTGACATAATAATCAAGCGTACCATAGTCCGGAGTAATTTGCCTAATTGTGTGTCAGGAATGCCTTGTATATCAATGCCGCACCCGGCTGGCACAACAGGCCGAAGCATGACACCAGGCGCGTCTGGGTCAATGCCATTATCAATCATGAATTGATACATGTGAGATCCTTTTACATCCATTCCGTTTAAAAGATCATTTTGATATCCAACAGCTATTTGAGCCTGTAATCAATATTTTGTAATTGTTTTTCCAAGGCACGTTTTAGATTTTTCTTGTTTGTCAAAACCATAAATTTTATATTTGACCCTTTTTGACTCTGTATGGACCGAACTAACTTTATGCAGCGGCGTGGCGCGCCTGGAATCCAGTGAGGCCTCTAATTACCGGCTTGATCCCCTTGAAAAAATAGCTCAGGTGGCTGGAAAGGAGCTTGTGATTGATTTTAAATAAATCCCCCATTTTACAGAAAAAGAGCCAATCATACTAATGACTCTTTACGGAATATTCACAACATTTTATAAATCACTTGGTTTGAACACCGGGAGAAGCTCCCACGTGATGAATGGTGCGATTCTGCGTTTGTGCCTGCCCAAATCATTATAATAAAGAACATCATAAACAGACTGATCATCTCGAAAGCGCTGGTTGGCTCTGTGCAACGAGCTGTAAGACGGTACAATGCCGATATTGTCCTGTGCCAGCAGTCTTTGACGAATTCCTTCAGGATCTGAAATGGCAATGGGAAGAGAAGCGTCATATATGGCCAAAAACATTTGTATTGTTTCTTTCAACCGGGTAATGGCGGCGCCGCATAATTCTATTTTGAATTCATCTTTATTGCCTGAATAAGGAGGCCGGGACACGCTCAAATTTATATGCGTTGTATTTCCCCCGCGCTTAATCTCCCAAGGATGACCGCCACGCGTTCTTTTCGGATGCTTCCCGTCAATCCAATCAGCAAAGGCTTCTTTGGAATCCCCCTCTATATCAAGAAGCCCTTCATGGCGGCCGTCTGCATAGCGTTCATACATTTGCCGTCCGGTCATTTTTTTGTCAACTTGTTCATCTTTGCGTTTGCCTGCAATATAGGCGATTCTGCAATAATTAAAAAAATCATTGGCTGTCATGGATTTGGTGATAGTATTACTTTCTTTAAAAAAATACCCCTCTTCGACCAAACGAATAAACTTTTTGGTTTGATTTTTTCCCAATTCTTTATCAATACGATACAAATCAGACAAAGAGGCTCTGACAACAGCATTCGGCACAATCCCGTATCGACAGCTGAGCGGATAATGCTTTTGCACGCGTTGATTGGATCTTATCCAATCTTTTTTCACTGTTTTGAGCCAAGCGCGGGCTGATGTGATCAGAGGCATCCATGCTCTGGCAGGATCATCATGGCCGTCTTCATAGGATGAAAAACCAAATGACTGGCCGGTTTTCACAGTCTTGTCCGGCACGGCTTCCAAAGAACAACTCTTGCCGTCAATATGACTGATATAAAAAGTTTCTTTGTATTTGACAATTTGCACATGATACCAACGATCACGTCTGTCAGGAAAAACCAGGCCCCAGATGAGATCAGCGCACGATACATTACAGTCAAATTGCCCCAATTCCTTTAAAAAAACATAAATCAAATCGTTAAATGTCATA
>JANQER010000348.1 GCA_028278255.1 Elusimicrobiota bacterium
ATCAATTTTATAACATCCGGGCGAATTTTTTAAGAGGCCGCATTTTTTACATTTCACCCCGTCTTTAGGACAGCAATCTTTATCGCCCTTGGCTTTTCCGCATTTGGGACAAAGCACAATAAAGTCCTCGTCTTCCAGCGGATGCAAACCTCGACAGCACGCAATAGACCCCTTATTCAATCCGCACTTTTTACATTTTTTGGCTCCCTTGAGGCAGCATTTTTTTGTGCCCTTGATTTCTCCGCATTTCTGACACAATGCCAAACGAACTTCGGGTTTCTCCCCCTTGGCTTTCAATGTGTCAATCGCCTTTTGAGGATCTTTTTTTACCTGACTCAAACACCCGGGACAACAGACATAGATCCGATACCCCTCCACATCCGCATACAACTTCTTATTGATTTTTTGACCCTTCATGATCGGACAAGTCTCCTGCGGTTTCAAACCCTTGTCCTTGGCATTGACATCATTCAACACCCCCATCCCGACCAACAGTGCGACTGCAATCCCAACAGACATAACTTTAAATGTTTTCATAAAACACCTCCTTGCCTAACCCGAATGAACCGGAAATGCAAAATGAAAATTTAAAATCTGCAAACAGCCTTTTCTCTTAGGACTTCGCACTTCGAACTTTGGACTTTAATTAGATTCCGGTGAAAAAGTCCGGGGTTTTGTAATTGCCCAATTTATGGGGTGTTTTTGATGCTTTAAAATGACTCAAAGAGCCCGATAAATCGGGCAACTACAGTTTTTCACCAGAATCTAATTAATGCATGGAGCCCCGCCATGACGAGAATTATGCTTTCCACAATCCGTGCAGATTACAATACTCCCTGGCAGTGATGTTGTCCCCGGTGACTGAAAAAAATGCTTCAGGCTTGTCTCCAGGCTTCAGAAACTGCCTGTAAGATTTACCGTCGACAATCACTTCAATCCATTCAATATAATGTTTTTCCTCCATGGGATGCGCCACACTGCCCACTTTCACCAAAACCCCGCCATCTTTTTTCTCAATCACAGGCACATGTTTTTCCTTGGCGGCATCTGTGGTGTTTTCAGCCAGCAGCTTCATCTCTTCCCCACAACAAACCAAAGTCCCGCCGCCTTTATGAACCACTTCCACCATGTTGCCGCATTTGCCGCATTTATAAACTTCTAATATTTCTTTAACCATATATTTTGTTCTCCTTTGATCCGTTCAATCGGGCGGACATCTCCAAGATCCGACAGTGCTTTCTTGGCGGATGCCCCTTCCCCTCGGCAGATGCAGAGGCCCGCACAAGGTCCGCCCCTACAATATTTTTTCTCATTGGGCGCAAACGCGCCTGCAGCTATTTGTTTTTGGATAAATACTTGGCCACGCCTTCTGCTGTGGGTGTCATGGCTTCATCGCCTTTGTGCCAATTGGCCGGGCAGACTTCACCGTGTTTTTCCGTGAACTGCAGCGCATCCAACACACGAATGGCTTCATCCACGCTGCGTCCCAAAGGAAGATCATTGACCAATGCGTGGCGCACAATGCCTTTTGTGTCAATTAAAAAAAGACCGCGCAAAGCCACAGACTCATCAAACAACACGCCGTAAGAACGGGCAATATTTTTGTTCAGGTCGGAAACCAGAGGATATTTAACGGGACCAATGCCGCCTTTGTCCCTTGGCGTATCCTTCCAGGCAAAATGCGTGTAATGTGAATCCACGGAAACGCCCAGAACTTCCGCATTCCTTTTCTTAAACTCACTCAATGCCTTGTCAAACGCAATGATTTCCGAAGGGCAAACAAAAGTAAAATCCAATGGGTAAAAGAATAATACCACATATTTGCCTTTATGCGAGGACAATTTTAAATCCTCAAACGAATTATCCGGCATCACGGCTTTTGCCGTGAAATCCGGCGCTTCTTTTGTCACTAAGCTGCTCATATACGCCTCCTTATAATAGATAAAATAAGCTTCTATTAATAATAATAATTATTACTAATAGGCATGTCAAGCAATTTTTTCTAAGAAATGTTATGATGAGATGACTTTTCGTATAGGAGATATTCCAAAAATGGATAAAATCACAAAACAAAAAATTTTAAAAGCCCAAAAAAATGAAATCACTGAGCATTACCTTTACCTCAAACTGTCCCGCATCACCAAAAACGAAGAGCACCGTGACTTGCTGGAAAAAATAGGACAGGAAGAACTCGCTCACTATAAGGTTTTTAAAAAAATCACAGGAACAGATATCAAGCCCAATATCTTCAAAATTTGGTTTTATTATAACATTTGCCGCTCCTTTGGATTAACATTCGGACTCAAATTCATGGAAAAAGGCGAAGCTGACACGCAGGCTTTTTATAAGGACCTGGACCTGCATTCTGATGAAGTGGATCAAATCATCAAAGAAGAACATGATCATGAGCTCAAACTCATCCGCATGATTGATGAGGATTTTCTCAAGTATATGAGCTCAGTGGTTTTGGGATTAAATGATGCCCTTGTGGAACTGACAGGCGCTTTGGCCGGCTTTACATTGGCATTAAAAAACACAAAATTGATTATGCTTGTGGGGCTGATCACCGGCATTTCAGGGGCTTTGTCCATGGCCTCGTCTGAATACCTCTGCACC
>JANQER010000357.1 GCA_028278255.1 Elusimicrobiota bacterium
GATTTTGGATAAAAAATAACCCGGAGGCGCTGCATATGGGTCTTCAATGGGCACTCCCGCCAAAACAGAGGGGACAGCGTCGCTGGTGTTGTCCAGAGGGCCGATATAAAAACCATGCGTTTGAATCTTTTGTGTCCAATCAGACAAATCCGGCAAGGCGAACAAGGGCTGCTTGCGCATGCGGGTCACTGAATGTCTGAGCTGTCTGTCTGCGCCAAAAACAGCGGCTTGCATAATGGCCGGATGGTATGACAGCACTGTGTTCAAAACTTCAGGGCGTGCGCCTGCCTGGGTCAATTGCGGGGTTTGCCGGGCAATGTTCAGCAAGGATTGGATGTTGTCAAAATAGTTTTCCACTTCAGCAGCGGCTTGCCGGGCGGCTTGCTCCTGAAAAGACAGGGCCGCTTGATGCAATGTTTTTTCCATGTCCCGCACCACAATCAATCCAATAAAAATCAATGGGGCCAATGCCAAAAAAAGAAAAGGGATGAGAAATTTGTGAAATAAACGCATGGTTGTTACTCCGACGATATCAGAACGCCTGGTTTGGTTCTTTCAATGTTGTCAGGGAACAGGCAGTTTGTTTTGATCCGGTTTTTGGCCAATCCCTCTGCTTCAAGATAGTCAATGACTTTTTTCATACGGCGCTTGGCCAGCGCGTGTTTTTTTTGTTCTCCAGGGGCCGCCACGCCTTTGATGCAGAGGCAGGCATCCGGCTGTATCAGGGCAGACAAGCCTGTGTTCCGGATTTGTTTTTTGCCGGCTTGCGAAAGTTGGTCGCTGTCCCAGTCAAAAACAATATGTTCCACATGCCATTGTTGTGTTTCTTGGGGGACAAGAACTTTGAAAAACAATTCTGCTTTCCAATTCTGCAATGTTTTGTCCTGCGCCTGGAGACAGGCGCGGTATTGTCCGGCTGTTCGGCGGAAAACAGCAGGATCAATTGGAAACGTCAAAAACAATTGGTCAGAATCTCCTTTGGTTTTCCAAACACACCGGCCTGCTGCGTCCCAGATTGTGAAATCCCATTGCCTGAACCCCTGCGCACCCCAAAACACAGCGTCAAGAACCAGAGGGTCTTGTTTTATTAAATCATGTTTAGCCGGGCCAAACAAGGAAACCCCTTTTACGGGTTTCCAATGCGCAGGCTGCTGCGGGGCTTTGGCCGCTGCTGTGAGACGGATCTGGTTGGTCTCTGCCGATTCTGTGCCCACCAGGAATTGTTGACGCGACAGCCCGGCTTTCTGGTAGAACTCTTGAATCCTCTTTATGTTTTCTGGAGAAACAAAGAAATTGTTGACTGAATCAGGATACTGGCTGGTCAATATCACCCATGGATCAGGCAGTGTGCGGAGATAAGCCATAAAAAAAGGCATAATTTTTGTGAAAGAATTGTCCTGTGCTGAGAGAAAAACACTTAATTCTCCGTTTTGTCTGCTGACAGCAGCCTTTTTTTGAAGTGATTGAACAGCCTGCTTTCTTTTGGCTAGAATTTTGCGGAAAAGGTCTTTGCTGGATGCCATGTCCATGGCTTGTTTTTGTTTGACAAAAAATGACAAACATTCTGCCGCATAATGATCCAACTTTTTGTAATCATGAAGGGTTTGTTCCAAGGCCATGAGGCTTTGGCAGCCTTGCTCCCACTGTCCTGCGGAAATGTTTTTAACAGCTTGTTCGTACAATGCTTTTGGGTCAAGAGACCGGGATTCTGCCAGAAGGATAACATGCAACGGAGAAGAAACAGTCAAAAGAATGGCCAGAGAAAAGCCCACCCGCTTGCCGAAAGCCAATGCCATATAAAAACCTTTTGGATTGTTTTTTTGAAATACAACCGTGTGTTTTCCCGCTGAAACCACAAAACATTATTTTAGGAAATTGGGAGTGACATGCATAGGCTCTGTCCTGTTTGGCATTCGGTCTGAACAAAAACAGGATCAATGTTCTTTCTGATTTTTTTGAATTGTTTGGTGATCCAGGAAGGGGAGACATTTGTTTTTTGGGACATGTGTTTTTTGGAGGAGCAGTGATGCGCCAGAAATGATTCAAGGAATTTTCTTTCTTTTTCTTTCACAGACCGCATGATCCAGTCAAGCGCTGATTGGTTCTCCAGCCGGGTATGTTCGCGGGCATCGTATGGGTCAAAAGGGATCCATCCTTTTTGTCCGTTCTCCTGTCGGAGTGTCAAAGTGTTTCCCATGTCATGGTTTTGCGCGGGCAATGGGTTGTGGTTGTTTTCCCTGAAACATTTTATGTGTGTTTTCACAGAGCAGGACACCACAAAATTTTCTTCAAAATAAGCGTCCTGCAGTTTCCATAAAAATTTGCGCTGAATCCAATAGAGAAAAGAGCTTTTTCCGGGATCAAAACCAGCCGCATTTGATTTTTGAAAAGACAACAGAATTTTTTTCCAGAAAGGCTGCAGATGAGAATGACGTATTATTTTGTGCAAAACATTGGCAGGCAGTTTGGACAATGCGCAGCCGCATGGAGGGATGAAAAGGCGCATGGCTTTTTTGCGGCAGGTTTTCCGGGTCCTATCAAACAAATCAGGCGTCTTCTTGTTGAGAAAGCACACCACTGTGTTCACCAAAGGTTGTGCCAAGTCAATATGCACGGGAGCCGCCCATTCCCGCCAAGCCTCCAAAGCAATGAGATAAAGTTCCTGCAGACGCAGGCTTTTGGCGTAGGGGGACAGTTTCCAGTACCCGGGTGACTTCTGAACAATATTTTGAAGCGGGGTTTTGAGAACAGCAAAGACTTTTTGTTCTATTTGGTAATAGTCTTCAAAGGTTTGTGCCTGTTGCGCTGCGTCAACCAAAGGCATAAGTGTGTCTTGCCGTATTTTTTCCATAAAAACCTCTTTTTTCAAATTAACCACAGATAAACATGGATGAACACAGAAAAACAAAAAAATACCCTGGATAGAAAATCATAAAAATATCGTTTTTAAAGTTTTTATCCCTGTGTTTATCCGTGTTTATCTGTGGTTTCATGTTTTTTCATAAGTTTTTTGACATAACCCTTTCACTATACTGAAACGCATGACAAAGGACATGTGTAAATCACGACATGTTTTCCGGAAAAAATACACAGCAAGAAAAGGACACTTTTTTTGGTAAAAGCCAGAAACAAAGAGAGGGGACACACTTAAATTCCAAGCTTTTAACCACAGGAGGTTTTTTATGAGATATGCCAAAATGGCTTTGTTTTTTCTTTGTGGATTTTTGAATGTGTGTTTTGCCGGGCAGTGGGAAACCACGCATGATCTTTCCCAAGCCGGGCACCAGGGAAAACCGTCATTGTGGGGAGATATATTGGTGTACGAAGACTGGCGCAACGGTCATGGGGATATTTATCTATACAATTTAAGAACCCAGCAGGAGCAGCGCCTCACATCAGATCCCGGGGATCAAAAAAATCCCTGCGTGTGGGGACGGCATGTGGTGTGGGAAGACTGGCGCAATGGGCACGCGGATGTGTACCTATATGATGTGGATCTGGCCACCATGACACGTGTCACTGCAAACGCCGGCCGGCAAACCAGTCCCGGCCTTTGGGGCAAATGGATTGTTTGGCAGGACAACCGCCATGGGCAGGAAGATATTTATTTATATGATCTGGACACACAAACAGAGCAGCGTTTGACCACAGATCCTTTTGATCAAAAGCACCCTGTGCTTTGGGGCAATCGTGTGGTATGGGAAGATTCACGCCATGGAAACGGGGATATCTATTATATGGATCTGGCGCATATTGAACACGGTGCGCAGGCATTGACCCAAGACAGCGCTTTTCAGCATCAGCCGGCTCTTTGGGGAGACCAGGCGGTGTGGACAGAATGGAATAACGGACAAAGCGATATTGGTTTTTATGATTTTAAAACACAGCAGCGCACGCTTTTGACCAGCCACGTGTCAGATCAAAAAGAACCGAGTGTGTGGCGGCACTGGGTGGTGTGGGAAGACTGGCAGGACGGACAAGGTCGTTTGTACGGATATGATCTGGAAGCGCAAACCCAAGTGCTGGTGGCTTCTGCCTCAGCGTCTGTGCGGCAGGCGGCTTTGTGGGGAAATCAGGCGGCTTTTGTGCAAGACACTGGTCAGGGAGATATTGGTGTGGCGCAGCGCGTTATTGCGCCTTTGGCGCCTCAACATGATTTGGCGCAAGGGAATGAAGTTTATCATTTTGTGAATTATGCCTGGGGACGGCGCTGGGCAGAAGGCGCAATGGTGCATACATACGGAGAAGATTTTGGCCATGCCCCTTATGCGCGCGGCGTGGCATCAAATCCGCAGATTGCTGCGGACATGGATGCGCTTCAATCAGCCGGTGTGCAAGGGCTGCGGTGGTTTATGATTCCTGACGGCCGAAATCTGGCTTTTGGGATGGACAGGTTCCCTTTGGGCCGGGCCCAGAGTTTTACAACAGATCTTTGGGCGGCCTTGGATCTTTTGCATGAACGTGCGCTGTCTGTGGTGTTTGTGCTGGTGGATGGCAACCGCTGGTTCACACCGGAAACACAATCCTCAGAAGGTCTTTTATACGGGCACACCCGTTTGATCACTGACACGCATAGGCGAATGGCATTGTACGAAACAGTGTTGGTGCCTCTTTTGCAGGATTTGGAAGCCTGGGGCGCAGCGCATCCTCAGCAGCTTTTTCCTGTGGCAGGGTTGGATCTGGGCAATGAACTTTTGTTCGGGTCAGAAGTCGGCACAGGCGCTGATATGGCAGATATGCAAACTTACGCGCTTGAATCACGCCGTTTCATTCGTGATTATTTGCCCGGCGTGCCTGTGACATTGGGCGCTGCCAGAGCGCACACACTGAAAGAGTATTGGGTGGATGACAGCTGGGGCATGCCAAAAGGAGATGGCTTGGATTTTTACAGTTTTCATGATTATGGGGATGACACTTTGGAAGTCAAACGATCCAGTTACAGTTTGGATCAAACAGGCAAACGCGTGTACTTGCAGGAGTTCGGCGGCAAAAACAGACCGCGCGGCCCGCGTGAAGCTTATTTGTCCGGGATCGGTGGAACGCGTCAGGGCGTTGTGCGCGCCGGGTGGTTGTCCGGGAGCTGGGTGTGGAGCCTCACAGCCACAGACGGTTTTGTGGCCAATGAGCCCATAGCGGAGATGAATGCGATTCGTGATTGGCTGGACAATGATTTTGGTTTTCAATACACAGGGTCAAGCCAACAAACTCCCAATACCGTGGCCATGGCTTTTGACGGGGAACGCGCCACCCGGTGGGAATCTCAATGGGGCAGCGCCTTGCCTGTGGAATGGGTGCAGGTGGATTTTCAGCAGGCCCGGACACTGACGCATGTGGTTTTGGAATGGGAAACAGCTTATGCCAAAACCTATTGTTTGGAAGGCTCTGAAGACGGCATTGACTGGATCCCATTGGCGCAGGTCACAAATGGAAACGGCGGACAGGATGTGATGGCATTGTCTTCTCCCACTGTGCGTTATGTGAAATTTTGTTTTCAAGAAAAAGCCACTGACTTCGGCTATTCCTTGTGGGACATTTTCTTTTATGAAGAAGGAGACACCCTGCCGGCGCCGCCCTTTTACCGCGCCTTAAGTTCAGAACAGGATCCGGAAAAAGCTTTTGACAATGATCCCTCCACGCGCTGGGAAACAGCGTGGGGCAATTTGTCTGATCGTCAGTGGATTGAAAAAGATTTTGGCGCGCCCCGTGTTTTTCAGGAGGCCCGTTTGCAATGGGAATATGCTTTTGCCGAAGACTATTCTTTGCAATTGTCTGCGGACGGGAACAATTGGATTGATGTGGCGCACAAAACAGGCTCAGACGGCGGGATGGACATTCTGTCTTTTCCACGCACCACAGCGCGCATGGCGCGTATTTATGCGCACAAACGGGGTTCTGATTATGGATACTCTTTGTGGGAGGTTGATTTTCCGGCCCACACAGGCGCGTCTTGCTGGGCATCAAGTGCGCAGCAGTCTCCGTCCCTGGCTTTTGACGGGGACATGAACACCCGATGGGAAACAGCCTGGGAAGCGGACACAGATCCTCAGTGGATTCAAACAGATTTTGGCACGCCGCGATTGGTGGATGAAGTCACGCTTTATTGGGAGAATGCGTATGCCTCCGCGTATGATGTGCAATTCTCTGTTGACGGAGAAAACTGGACCACAGTGCACACCACTGACAATGGGCAGGGAGGAGAGGAAACCATTTCCTTTTTACCGGTTTTGGCGCAGTTTATGCGGCTGATGTTAAGAGAGCGTGGCACAGATTACGGTTATTCTTTGTATGAAGTGTCTTGTCATTTCCCGGTTTATCCCGAAACCAAGGCCTGGGCTTCCAGCGCGCAAAATTCCCCGCAGATGGCTGTGGATCTTAAAATGTATACGCGCTGGGAAACCGCATGGGGAGATTTGTCGGATGAACAATGGTTTTTTGTTTTGCTGCCTGAAGAAAGATGGATGGACAAAATAGATCTCCGGTGGGAATATGCGCATGCGCGCACATATGCCGTGCAAATTTCTGCGGATGGTTTGACATGGGACACTGTTTATGAGACAAACCAGGGAGACGGCGAACAAGACATTGTGCTGTTCCCTGTGACAAAGGTCAGGTTTATCCGGTTACAGCTTCAGGAACGCGCCACCTCCTATGGTTATTCTTTATGGGAAATTCTCATGCCGGAAAGCGCGCGGCCGTATTTCACATCATCGTTTTCTCTCTTGCCGCCGCAGAATGCTTTTGACAATGATCCGGACACCCTATGGATTGTACCGGAAGGGGATAAGCATTGGGTTCAGGTGGAATACGCCCAAAATAAGCCCATGAGTGATGTGGTGATTCATTGGGGAGACAACCATGCGGCTTCTTACCGGATATGTGCGTCTACAGACGGGGCATCGTGGACGGATTTATATAAAACCACCCAGGGCGCCGGGAACACGGAACAAGTGTCTTTTCCGCTCACGCATCAGCGGTTTGTGCGTTTGCAGATAGATGATCCTGCGCCTGCGCAAGGTTATGTGCTCAAAGACATAGAGATCATGTCCCGGGTGCATCCAGGGGCGTCTTATGGGGCATCCAGCAGCCGCAGCAACCGCGGACCTGACAAAGCTTTTGACGGGGACCGGCGCACGCAGTGGGTGTCGGTTTGGAAAGCAGCCAATCCCCAATGGATCACAATTGATTTTCATGAACAGCGGGTTTTCAATCATGTCATCATAGAATGGTGGAATCATATGGCCAATTCTTTTTATCTCCAAAAATCCACGGACGGCGCGCATTGGGCCAATATCCTGCACGGCCAAAGCAAAACGCACGGCCGGCAGCATGAGCTGCGTTTCCCTGAAGAGACGTCGCGCTATTTGCGGCTTTTGTGTGAAGGCCGGGTGGAATATTCCATCAGAGAAATGACTGTGCAGCATATTCTCACCGCAGAACAGCCGGTTGCTGCTGCCAATGCCTCAGGGGCTTTGGCTCTGGATGACAAGGGAAATGCGCATCTTGTTTTTGTGACCACTGCCAATGTTTTAACGCATGCTGTTCAAGAAAATGATGTTTGGACATTCACGCCAATAAAGGAGGGGAACCATTTGGTATGCGGTGCGGCATTGGATGAGAACAATGTGGTGCATGTGGGGTCTTTGGATCTGCAAGAAGGGGGCATGACATACAGCCGCGGATCCAATGGGTATTGGGAAACCTTTTTAGTGGATGCAGAGGCAGCGGCCAACCAATGCGGCATGGCATTGGACAATGCCGGGCAAGTGCATTTTTCATATCATGACCCGGATGAGA
>JANQER010000362.1 GCA_028278255.1 Elusimicrobiota bacterium
TATAATAGCTTTCCGGCCTGATCAGGGACAAGACAGCATCTCCGGCTAAGTTCCAAGGAACCAACCGTTCAATCCAAATTTTGGATTTAATTTTATAAAGCGCGCTTGTGTAGGCGTTTTGTTCTAAAACAAAGGCGGGAATGTCAGCCAAAAACAAAAAAACAACGACGCCTGCCATGGCGCCTATTAAATAATTCTTGAGAAAAGAGTATCGCCCATTTTTGGGGATGATAAAACACGCCATCAGAAACAAGGGGAAAAAGACAAGGCCATGCGGGTGAAGTCCCATGCCCAGAACGGACAAAATGCCTCCCATTGCGCAATAAAATGCGTTTTGTTTTTGTGCGTTCTTCACGATCAGCAGGAAAGACACAACTGCAGCCAACGCCAAATAGATGTCTGGACGAACAAGATGAGAAGCCAAAAACCCTTGAAATGAATAAACATACAAAAATCCTGCTATGCAGGATTCTTGCCTTGAAAATGTGAATTTTATAATACCACACAACAATAAACCAATCATGAGCCAAGTCAAAAAGGACATGAATCGATGAAATAAAATGTTTTTGCCGCAAAAAAATGAGGCAATGGCCACAATTGAAATATATGTGCCGCGGATGGCGCCTTGTGTGGCTCCAGCCAAACACTCAAAATAAGGATGGATTACATCATTGGTCCAGGGATGGTTGATTTTGTTTGTGTTTAATTTTTGATGTCCAAATATTAAATTTTCAATTTCATCTGAATTGACCGGCGGCATCCTGTTGAGTGTGACAAAAGAAAAAACAACGGGTATAACAATAAGGATTACGTAAAGAAATCTTTTTTTTGTCATGGATAAGCCTTGTTTTTGTGATCTTGCTATTTTATCGCAAATTGAGGGGTTTGTCGAAAGTTATCTGGATGATGTCCATAAGGAAGATTGTTCCATGCAGGGATACACCGGGAGATGGGGAGCGTGTTGATGAATCCATGTCTTGAGGAGGGTGAGCAAAGTGTTTCTGACTGTTTTTTCGTAACGCATTTTGTTGTCAAAATCCAGCAGGAGTTCTTCATCCAGGAGTGTTGTTTGGGGAAAACGGTTTTCTATCACTGTTTTGAGGGAAGGGGCAAAGCGCAGTGTGCCGATGCTGATCCAGACAATGCGTTTGGGCGGCACAGCCGCGAAGAGTTTTTCCACCACTTGTTTGTATTTTGTGTCCCAGTCTTTTTTGTGGATAATCGGGTCAAAATGAAATCCGATTTTATAACCTGCTTGCGCGCACTGTTTGGCTGAGGAGAGCCTCTCGTCAAGCGTGGCAGTGAATGGCTCAAAATCAGCAATGTATTCTTCCGGATTAAGGGACCAAGACACCACAATATTGTCAGCAGGCGGGCATTTGAGAATGTTTTGGATGTTCGTGCTTTTGGTTTTGAATTCAAAGTCGATTTGCGGGAATTGCCGGAAGAATTCTATGAGAGGGATAGATTGCTCTGTGAGGGGGTCCAGGGCCAGTGAATCTGTGAATTCGCCTGTGCCAAGACGAGGTTTTCCCAGAAAGCCAGGTTTTAATTTGTTGACGTCAAAATGATTGAAAAAATCCTGCAAATTCGCTGTTAATATCACGCCAGGGACATTTTGGTATGTTTGTAGATAGCAATAATGACATTCGTATGGACAGCCAAAATTGAGGTTCATGATGTTGTAACCGCAATGCACTGCATGCGAAGTACAGGGACAGGATTTGAAGAATTCTGTTGTTTGATGAATGATATAGAGATTATTTGTGCGGGTGTTGTAGTCTTGTAAAGTATAGGTTTTGTTTTTGAGGAACTCTTTCAGGCTGTGCATGATGTGGGTTTTGGCTTGTGGAAAAGCTTTTTGGGCTTTTTGCGCCAAAACAGATCGGGCGGCTGGTTTTTCAATATACAGGTGTTTGGGCTGAAACAGGGCGCGTGCGCGTGCGGCTGTGTTTGGCAAGGCCATGGGAAGTTGCGGCAGATAATAGTTTTTCCATGGCGTATGGGAGAAACTGTGGGGATAACGTCTTTTGAGAAGCAGGTGTTTGCAGTCTGTGTATTGTTTGAAAAAACCAACAGGGAGAATGGCATTGACTGGAATATTGTCTCTTTTGGAGATTTCATAAAGGAGTCTGGCAATCTCCCGCTGTTTGTTGATCCCCCAGCGGGGAAACCGATGTGTGACGTATTGGTATGCCTGCTGCGCCAAAGATATTTCTGTTGTTTTTTCTTTGATTTGTGTCATTTTCTGGCCACTTTGTTTTCTGTAATTGCCCGATTTATCGGGCGCATGTTAGAAATGAGAAGTCACAAAATTTTCTGGTTACTTTGTTTTCTGTAATTGCCCGATTTATCGGGCGCATGTTAGAAATGAGAAATTACGAAATTTTCTGGTTACTTTGTTTTCTGTAATTGCCCGATTTATCGGGCGCATATTAGAAATGAGAAGTCACAAAATTTTCTGGTTACTTTGTTTTCTGTAATTGCCCGATTTATCGGGCGCATGTTAGAAATGAGAAATTACGAAATTTTTGGGATAAAGTCCATAAGGAATTCAGCTGATTTTTTTCGGGCGTTGTTCAGTTTGGTTTGGTTGTTTTTGTTCAATGGCTGGTAAAAGGGGTTTTGTCCAATGATGTCTGTGACGTATAAGAGGGTAACGGCTTTTTTGTGGATGGACTGAGCAGCTGAAAACACCACAGAAGATTCCATGTCCACACATTCAATGTTTTGTTTGATCAGATCCTTGGCGCGGGTTTCTTCCAGAATCAGCGAGCTGACAGTACATCCTTTCACTGGTTTGAGGCCTGCCTGACGACCCGATGAGAGCATTTCAGCGGTCAGGTGTGTCGGTCATGGACGTCAAGCCCTCGAATCGAAGCCGTTCCCTGGCGAGTGTC
>JANQER010000369.1 GCA_028278255.1 Elusimicrobiota bacterium
TTTAAAGTTTTTATCCCCGTGTTTATCCGTGTCCATGCTGCGAAGTGTGGTCCCTGCTTGTAGGAAGGGATCACCCGTGGTTATCTTTTACGAGGAAAGAAACATGAAAATTTCCGATAACAAAAACAATAAAAAAATGGACGGAAAAAAATTTCGGTTTGCTGTTTTGGCGTCTGATTTTAATGCCGTGATCACGGATCAGTTGTTAAAGGGGTGTGTGGAGACTTTGCAGGACCATCATGTGCCTTTGGCCTCTATCCGCGTGGTGCGTGTGCCCGGTGCATTTGAGCTGCCTTTGACAGCACAGACTTTGGCCAAAACAAAAAAATTTCATGCTGTGATTGCTTTGGGATGTGTCATCCGGGGGGAAACCCCGCATGACCGGTATATTTCGCAGGAAGCGGCCCGTGGGCTGGGACAGGCGGCTTTGAACACCGGGGTGCCCATGATATTCGGGGTATTAACGCCGTTAAATAAAAAACAGGCTTTTGCAAGAGCGGGGAAAGGCCGCGAAGCGGCAGAAGCAGCGATTCAAATGGCACAGATAATGCGAAATACAAAGGCCGAAGTAAAAAAACACGGATAAACCGGAAATAACCAAATTCCAAGGAACAATAACCAAATAATAACCAATAACCAAGATACAATAATCAAACAAAGGCCGGATTCCTGGAAATTCAAATATACTATTACAAGATAACTTTTTTATCTTTTACTTCGGACTTTGCACTTCGCACTTCGAACTTTTAAGAAGGGACACCATGGGTTTTAGACGACAAGCGCGTGAATCAGCTTTGCAAATACTGTATTTGGTGGATGTGGGGAAAATAAAGGGAGAAGAAGCTTCCCGGGCGTGTTTGGCAGAAACCAAACTGCCGCCGCGTGCCAAGAAATTTGCCGAGCAATTGTCAGCCGGCGCATTATTGCACAGCGCTGATTTGGACAAAACCATCACCAAGTATGCCGAGAACTGGGAGATTGGCAGAATGGCTGCCGTTGACCGGAATATTTTACGGCTGGCGGCTTTTGAGCTTCTTCATTATAAGGAAACGCCTGTGTCAGTGGTCATAGACGAGGCCGTAGAGATCGCCAAGAGTTTTTCCACTCATGACTCCGGCAAATTTGTGAATGGTATTTTGGACAAAATCAAAATCGAGCGAGAAAACGCTGAATCGAAATTGGAAACTGGAAAATCCCTTCCGACAGGCAGGGACCATATTTAGGAGCGTGAGCATTTAGTCCATTCCGGCTGCAATTTCGGCTTTTGGCCTGCGCCTTTGCCAAATTTTTCTTGTAGGGAACGGTCGCGACCGTTCCCTACAGATGAAATAAATTTGGCTTCGGCTCGGCTCAAAATCCGAAATTTCGCTTCGAAAGCGACTAAATGCCCGCGCTCCTAGCGACAAGGTTAGAAATTGGATAAGATAGAGAAAAAGATAGAAAAACTCAGACAAACCATCAGACGGCACAACTGTCTTTATTATGTCGAGTCCCAGCCTGAAATAGCTGACTTTGAATACGATCAACTCTTAAAAACCCTCGAAGCCCTGGAAAGCAAACATCCGGACCTGATCACCCCTGATTCACCCACACAGCGTGTGGGCGGCGAACCTGTAAAAGATTTTGTGCAGGTCAAGCATTCTGTCCCGATGTTGTCTTTGGACAATACGTACGCGCAGGAGGATTTGAGGGAATGGCATGAACGGGTACAGAAGGGGCTTCGATCCGGCGAAAAAAGCGCTTTTGTGGTGGAATTGAAAATTGACGGCATGGGATTGTCTTTGATTTATGAGAAAGGTCTTTTGGTGCGGGCCGCCACGCGCGGGGATGGGGAAACAGGCGAAGACATCACCCTCAATGCGCGTACGATCCGGTCGGTCCCCTTGAAACTGTCCGGGCATCCCCCTGAAAAACTTGAGGTACGCGGAGAAGTGTACGTGTCCAAAAAAGACTTTGACACATACAATGCCGCCCTGACCGAACAGGACAATGAGAAAAATATTGTTTATGCAAATCCCAGAAATTTTGCCGCCGGGAGCCTGCGTCAAAAAACCCCCCGTTTGACCGCGCAAAGGCCTTTGCGGTTTTTTGTCCATTCTTTTGGGTCTGTACAAGGAAAAGAGTATCACACGCATGACCGGTTTTTAAGGGATTGCAGAGCTTATGGTTTGCCGGTTGAACCTTTAACGACAACATTCGATTCATTTGATGAGGTTCTCCGCCAATGCGAGCGTTTGGAAAAGGACCGGTATTCTTTTTCCTTTGAAGCGGACGGCGCTGTTATAAAAATCAATGATATTGCGCAAAGAAATCGGCTTGGTTTTACTTTTAAATCACCCCGCTGGGCTGTGGCGTATAAGTTTCCTGCGGCCCAAGCCACAACACGCGTCAATTATATAGAGATGTCAGTGGGCAGGACAGGTTCTATTACGCCGGTGGCAAAATTAGAACCTGTGGAGTGCGGCGGAGTGACCATTTCCAATGCGTCTCTTCATAATTTTGATGAGATCAGGCGTTTGGATGTGCGGGCCGGGGATTGGGTGATGGTGGAGCGGGCCGGAGAAGTGATCCCCAAAGTGGTGAAGGTGATCACTGCCAAAAGAACAGGACAAGAACAAATTGTTCATTTGCCTGAACAATGTCCGGTGTGCGGCGGGAAAACTGATAAGGGAAAAGAAACGGATGTGATTTTTCGGTGCACGAATTCAGGGGTTTGTCCGGCGCAGTTGGAAAAAGGTCTCCTCCATTTTGCCGGCCGTGACGCCATGGATATTGAGGGTATGGGCGAGGCTGTTGTTCAGGAATTGCTGGCCAAAGGGTTTGTTTCTGATTTGGCTGATATTTATACTTTGACAAAAGACCAATTGTTGCAGATGGAAGGCTTTAAAGATAAAAAAGCAGACAATCTCTTGGCCGGCATAGAGCGTTCAAAAGGAAAATTTCTTGATCGTTTTGTTTTCGGGCTAGGCATAAGAGATGTCGGGGAAAAGGCCGCTTATTTGCTGGTGGATCACTTTCAGTCCCTTTCCGGGTTGATGGCCGCTGAAAGCGAAGATTTGCTGGCCATTCATGAAATAGGCCCTGTGATGGCCGAGTCTATTGTGTCCTATTTCAGGCAGTCGTCCGTCAAAAATCTTATGGAAAAATTTGTGCGTTTGGGTGTGGAACCGAAACCGGAAGCCGTCAAAAAAGGTCCCAAGCCTTTTGCCGGAATGACGATTGTCTTAACAGGCGAATTAAAAGAATATTCCAGGGCGGAAGCCGAACGCCTTATCCGTGAATACGGCGGAAAAACATCGTCCTCTGTGTCTTCAAAAACAAGTTTTGTCTTGGCAGGCGAAAACCCGGGGTCGAAACTTAAGAAAGCCAAAAAATTGGACATTGACATTGTTGATGAATTTGAATTTAAAAAACGAATGAGTTCATGAAAACAGCTTATTTTTTGGTTAATAATTTGTTAGAATAAATTTTCTATGATGATGGAGAAGAAAGAAAATAAAACATTGGCTCAGCAGGCCATGGACAGTGCTTTGTTTTTTTTGAAGTTCAGGAATCACAGTGTGGCAGACATGCAGGAGCGTTTAAAGCGGAAGAAGTTTTCTGAAAATCTTGTGTGTCAAACAATCAACCGTTTGTGTGAGATGGGTCTTTTGAATGATGAAAAATTGGCGCGCGAACTCACTGAGAAATGCTATGGCGCTGGTTATGGAAAAATTAAGATTCAAAACACTTTGTGCCAAAAGGGCATCCCACGTCAAATGATAGACCGGGTCCTTCTGACTTTTTATTCTGATGGGCACGATGAGTTTCATCACGCCAGGGAGACTTTGGAAAAACGTGTTAAAAAATTTGAGGGCTTAGACAAAAAAACACTTTATATGCGGTTGGGCCGCTATTTGACCCGCCAAGGCTTTTCAGAAGATGTTGTTGAAGAGATTCTTGAGAAATACAGGGTGCCATTTGATTTTTAAATCAAAAATCGGCAATCCAAAATCAAAAATAAATTGAGGGTTATTATGACTGAACAAAAGGAAATTCGCAGGGCATTGTTGTCCGTGTCGAACAAAAACCAGATCGTGGAGCTGGGACAAGGGCTTTCTGATTTGAATGTGGAGCTTCTTTCTACAGGCGGCACAGCAAGATCTTTGCGTCAGGCTGAGATCAATGTGCAGGAAGTGTCGGATATCACACAGTTCCCGGAAATCCTGGACGGCCGCGTGAAAACTTTGCATCCTAAAGTGTTTGGCGGGCTGCTGGCCAAACGGAAAAAAAATGATCACAGTCATGACCTGATCAAGCATGATATCACGCCCATTGATTTGGTGGTGGTGAATTTATATCCCTTTGAAACAGTTTGTTCAGACACCAGTTTGCCGGAAGATGAAATGCTGGAGTATATTGATATCGGCGGGTCTGCTCTTTTGCGTGCCGCTGCCAAGAATTATTATGATGTGGCGCCGGTGTGTGATCCTGATGATTATTCTCTTGTGATTGAAGAGCTCAAAGAACGGGAAAAATTGTCCATGGAAACCCGCCAGCGTTTGGCGGCCAAGGCTTTTGGTCATACAGCACATTATGACGCTGTGATTGCTTCTGTGTTTCGTCAAAAATCAAAAATTTATGATTTCCCGTCTGAAATCGCTGCGGGATGGCGCAAAAAGAATGATTTGCGCTATGGGGAAAATCCTCATCAAAAAGCCGCTGTGTATCAGGAATCAGGCATGCGCGCGTGGGGCGTTGTGGGGGCGAATATATTGCAGGGGAAAGCCGTGTCTTTCAACAACTACATGGATTGCGACGCGGCTTGGCGGCTTGTGTCCTCTTTTTCAAATCCGGCTTGCGTGATTGTAAAACACAACAACCCGTGCGGCGTGAGCGAATCAGAAACCTTGGTGGAATCTTTTCGTTTGGCCTATGCAGCGGATTCGATTTCCGCTTTTGGCGGTATTGTGGGATTCAACCGTTCAGTGGATGCTGAAACAGCCAATGAATTGTCCAAGCTCTTCTTGGAATGCGTGATTGCCCCACAGTTTCAGCCTGAGGCGCGTGAGGTTTTGGCCAAAAAAGCGAATTTGCGCCTATTGGAACAACCCACTCTTTTGGCTGACCCATATGAAAGGGATATCCGGCGGATATCCGGCGGGTTTCTTATTCAGGATCAGGACATGCCAGGCCCTGTGGAAACAAAAGTGGTGTCCAAAAGAGCGCCGACACCTGAAGAGCAATTGTCAGCGGCGTTCGCCTGGCAAGTGGCCAAGCAAGTGAAATCCAATGCTATTGTTCTGGTGCGCGGACGTCAAACCTGCGGTATTGGCGCCGGGCAAATGTCCCGTATTGATGCTCTCAAAGTGGCCAAAATGAAACTCGAGCAGGAGAGCCTGTCATTGAAAAAAATGCCTCTTGTTTTGGCTTCCGACGGATTCTTTCCTTTTAGAGACACTGTGGATGAAGCCGCCAAGATTGGCGTGACAGCTGTTATTCAGCCAGGCGGTAGCGTGCGCGATGAAGAGAGCATCACAGCCGCCAATGAGCACGGCATGGCCATGATGTTGACATCTATCAGGCATTTTAGGCATTAATTCAATAACCAAATGCCAAGGAACAATAACCAAATAATAACCAATAAACAAGATACAATCACCAATTTTGAATACTAAAATGAAAAGTGCAAAATTGTGAATACAAAAAGAAAAGTTGTAGGGGCGGGCCTCCATGTCGCTATCTTGCTGCTAAGCATGATCCAAGATTGTAGGATTGGAGATATGGTCACTGTTTGTAGGTAGTGATGTGTCCGCCCGATAAAGGAATAATTTATGACTTCATCCGTTGTGATTGAAGACGATGACAATTGTTTTATCTGCGGTTCCAAGAATGAACACGGCATGAAATTGAAGTGGGTCATAAAGGACAAAGAAACAGCCGCAGATTTTGTGCCTGACAAGAAGTTTCAGGGCTGGAAAAATCTCGTACACGGCGGGATCCTGTGCGCCTTATTGGATGAAGCCATGACGCGTTTGGTGGGCAAACTGCATGGCCCGTCTGTGACAGCGGAAATGACAGTGCGTTTTTTGGCGCCGGCTGTGATCGGCCAAAAATTAAAAGTGGAAGGCCGGATTGTGGATGACACCAAAAGGCTTGTGATTGCCCAAGCGCAGGTGTCTAAAGAAGACGGCAATCCCGTCTGCCGCGCAGAAAGTAGAGTGTTAATTTTAAAAACTTAGTTAAATGAAATTAGAAACTGGAAATTAAAAGCGTTTAATTTCTAATTTCCAATATCCAATTTCCATCAATTTTATAAACACATGTTGACCAGTCAAGAAATCAGAGAAAAATTTTTAACTTATTTTGAGGGCAAGGACCGCTGCCACAAGCGTGTGCCTTCCGACTCTCTTGTCCCGTCCAGCGACCCCACTCTGTTGTTTACCTCCGCCGGCATGGTGCCGTTTAAACCCTATTTTTTAGGTCAAAAAACAATGCCGGGCAACCGTGCCACTTCTTCTCAAAAATGCCTCAGGACAACTGATATCGAAAATGTGGGTTACACAGCGCGTCATCTCACCTTTTTTGAGATGCTGGGAAATTTTTCTTTTGGGGATTATTTCAAGAAAGAGGCCATTCATTGGGCATGGGATTTCTTGACAAAAGTCATGGCATTGGATAAAAATCGTTTGATTGCCACTATTTTTAAAGAAGATGATGAATCTCTCGAAATTTGGAAAAAGATCATTCCGGAATCCAAGGTTCTCCGCATGGGCACATCCACCAATTTTTGGAACATGGGATTGACCGGTCCGTGCGGCCCTTGTTCGGAACTTCTTTTCGATAAGGGGGAAAGTGCGTGCACATGCGGGTCAGGTCTGCAGTGTCATCCGGACAATGATTGCGACCGGTGGATGGAAGTTTGGAATTTGGTTTTCACACAATTTGACCGCCAGCTGGACGATGAGCTGATTCCTTTGCCAAGAAAAAACATTGACACAGGCATGGGGTTGGAGAGGTTGACCGCCGTTGTTCAAGGGGTGTCCTCCAATTTTGAAATAGATCTTTTTAATCCTTTGGTGAGCATGACGGAAAACATTTTGGGAAAATCCCATCAAAATTTACAAGGCAAGGATTTGGCGCCTTTCCGTTTAATCCCGGATCATGCGCGCGCTTCCACTTTTCTGATTGCAGACGGTATTCTTCCATCCAATGAGGGACGCGGTTATGTGTTGAGACGTGTGATTCGCCGGGCTGTGCGCCACGGACGCTTGGCGGGGCGTCAGGATCCATTCCTTTATCAGCTTTCAGGGCATGTGATTGAGCACATGAGGGGTATTTATCCGGATCTGCGTCAAAAACGTGAGAATATTGCTTCTATCATTAAACAGGAAGAAGAGCGTTTCTTAGAGACACTGGAAAGCGGGAGCGCGCGTTTGGAAGAGGTGGTGCAATCTGTTAAAGCGAGTCAGAAAACGCAAGTGCCGGGCGTGGAAGTGTTTCGCCTCTATGACACCTATGGATTTCCGCCTGACATGACAAAAGAAATCTTGAAGGACAATGATTTGTCATTTGATGAAGATGAGTTCGAAACAGCCAGAATCACAGCGCAGGACACGGCGCGGCGCGGATGGAGAGGATCAGGCGAAGAAGACACTGCCTTTTATGCAAAACTCGCGCATAAAATAGGAGCTGTGAAATTTAAGGGTTATGTCGCTGATCAAGTCCCAAAAGCGTCTGTCTTGATGATTGTTCAGGAAGATGAAGAGAAAGAGGACATTTCAAAAGAGGAAGAAGCTGAGGTTGTGCTGAATGAAACGCCTTTTTATCCGGAAGGCGGCGGCCCTGTGGGCGACACAGGCTGGCTAAAGAACGAGGAATGCCAAGTACAGGTGCTGGACACGCTCAAACCAGTGGGGGATTTTATTGTGCATCGCGTCCGGGTGATATCAGGTTCTTTAAAGAAAAATGCCAAAGTCGCGGCAGAGGTTGATTTCGACCGCCGGATGGCCATCAAGCGGCATCACACCGCCACGCACCTTCTTCATGCTGCTCTGCGCAAAATATTGGGGACTCATGTGACACAGGCAGGCTCTTTGGTGACGCCTGATAAACTTCGTTTCGATTACACGCATTTTGGCACGCCTGTGACTGAAGAAATCCGTTTGATTGAAAAAAACATGAATGACAATGTGTTGAAAAATATAAAACAGAATTCACCGGCCAAAGAAATGGCATTGGACAAAGCCCAAAAAATAGGCGCCATTGCTTTTTTTGGCGATAAATACGGGGACAAAATCAGGGTTGTTAAATTTGAAGATGCCACAACGGAAGTGTGCGGCGGACTTCATGTGGCGCACACAGGCGAAGTGGGGCTGATTAAGATCATGTCTGAATCTTCTATCAGCGCTGGTGTACGGCGCATAGAAGCTGTGGCCGGCTTAAGCGCCTGGGATTATACACGGAA
>JANQER010000385.1 GCA_028278255.1 Elusimicrobiota bacterium
GATCAGTGGTTTTGACGGGGGCACAGGCGCTTCTCCGCAGAGCAGCATTAAGCACGCAGGCCTGCCTTGGGAATTGGGCTTGGCAGAAACCCATCAAACCCTGGTGCTCAATAATCTCAGATCCCGTATTGTGGTGGAAACAGACGGCCAGCTCAAAACCGGCCGGGATGTGGCCATTGCCGCATTGCTGGGCGCAGAGGAATTTGGTTTTGCCACAGCGCCTCTGGTGAGTTTGGGATGTGTGATGATGCGCGTGTGCCACAAAAACACTTGTCCTGTGGGCGTGGCCACACAGGATCCGGAACTGCGCCAAAGATTTCAAGGAAATGCCTCGCATGTGGTGAATTTCATGACCTATGTGGCGCAGGAACTGCGCGAGATTATGGCGCAATTGGGTTTCCGGACAGTCAATGAAATGATCGGCCGCACTGATGTTTTGGAACATCAAAAAGCCGTGGACCATTGGAAAGCCAAGGGCCTGGATCTTTCGAAAATTTTATATCAGCCCAAAACAGATTTTGAGGCTTCGCCTTATTGCGTGATGCCGCAGGACCATGGGTTGGACAAATCTTTGGATCAAACCACAGTCCTCCCGGTTTGTGCGCCGGCTTTGACAAAAGGCCATAAAGTCAAAGCTGTGATCCCCATTAAAAATTATCACCGCGTGGTGGGCACCATGGCAGGCAGTGAATTGACCCGTCAATACGGATCCAAAGGCTTGCCTGAAGACACGATTGAGCTGATATTTCAAGGATCTGCCGGCCAGAGCTTTGCGGCTTTTGTGCCCAAGGGCATGACCTTGATTTTGGAAGGTGATGCCAATGATTATTTTTGCAAGGGCTTGTCCGGCGGTAAAACCATTGTGGTGCCGCCCAAAGACAGTTCTTTTGTGCCTGAAGACAATATTATTATTGGAAATGTGGCTTTTTACGGGGCCACAGCCGGTGAATCTTATATCAACGGTATTGCCGGCGAACGTTTTGCTGTGCGCAATTCAGGCGTGCACGCTGTGGTGGAAGGTGTGGGAGATCACGGGTGTGAATACATGACAGGCGGCCAAGTATTGGTATTGGGGCGCACCGGGCGCAATTTCGGGGCTGGCATGTCCGGCGGGGTGGCGTATGTGCTGGATGAATACAAAACTTTTGAAGTCAATTTGAACAAGCAAATGGTGGATCTGGAGCAGCCGGATGAGCAGGATCTGAAGCATATTCAGCAGATGATTCAACAACATATTCATTACACAAACAGCGCCAAGGCCGGAGAAATTCTGAATCATTGGGCGGATTATGCTGATCAGTTTGTCAAAGTCATGCCGAAAGATTACAAGCGCATGCTGCGTTGTATTCAAAAAGCCGAATCCCAAGGGCTTACAGGAGATGAAGCCTTGATGTCCGCCTTTGAAGAAAACGCCCGTGATCTGTCAAGGATAACAGGAAATTAGAAATTGTTGTAGGGGCGGACCTCTGTGTCCGCCCTTATACAGATATCCGCAGGATATTTTTTATGAAAACAATTAAAAAACAAACAAGTCAACCCAAAAAGCTGGGCATGAACAAAGCCACTGGCTTTATGAAAATCCAAAGACAAGAGCCGCGGGACATGGCGCCGCTCAAGCGGATCAAGCATTGGAATGAATTTCATGAGCACATGTCTGATGAAGACATCCGCAAACAATGCGCCAGGTGCATGGATTGCGGCACGCCTTTTTGCCACACAGGCATTCTCCTCAACAATATGGCATCCGGCTGTCCTATCAATAATTTGATTCCGGAATGGAACGATCTGGTTTATAAGGGGTTATGGAAAGAAGCTTATTTGCGGCTTTCCAAAACCAATCATTTTCCTGAATTCACCGGCCGGGTTTGTCCGGCGCCTTGTGAGGGGTCCTGCACTTTGGGGATGAGCAGTCCGCCGGTGACCATTAAAAACCATGAGGTGTCTATTATTGAAAAAGCTTTTGAAAAAGGATGGGTCAAGCCTGAAAAGCCTCGCAAACGGACGTCTCAAAAAGTCGCTGTGATCGGGTCAGGTCCGGCGGGCCTGTCATGCGCTGACCAGCTCAACCGTGCCGGCCACAATGTCACAGTGTTTGAACGTGCTGATAGGATCGGCGGGCTGCTCATGTATGGCATTCCCAATATGAAACTTGACAAAGACATCATTCATCGTCGGATTCGGCTCATGAAAAAGCAGGGGATTGTGTTTAAAACCAATACAGACATAGGGCGGAATTATCCAATAAAAAAATTGACAAAAGAATTTCAGGCCATTGTGCTTTGCACAGGGGCCACAAAACCCAGAGATTTGCCAGTGCCGGGCCGTGCCTTGAAAGGCATTCATTTTGCTATGGACTTTTTGGGAGCCAATACAAGAAGATTATTGGATTCTGAGCGGGCAGCCGGCCGTCAGAATACAGGAGGCCATGTCTCTCCTGATGATTTTATTCATGCCAAAGGCAAAGACGTGATTGTGATTGGCGGCGGAGACACAGGCACGGATTGCGTGGGCACGAGTTTGCGTCATGGCTGCAAGAGTCTTGTGCAGTTTGAAATTTTGCCCAGGCCTCCGGCAGAACGTGAAGCCGGCAATCCCTGGCCGCAATGGCCCAAAATAGACAAAATGGATTACGGGCAGGAAGAAGCAGCTGCTCTTTATGGACAGGATCCACGGCATTATTTGATAATGACGAAAAAATTCGTGGGAGAGGAAGAAGGATTTGTCAAAGAAGTGCACACAGTGCAGATCGAATGGGTTCGAAATGACAAAGGCCGGTTTGTGCCAAAAGAAATCCCTGGGACAGAAAAAATCTGGCCGGCCCAGCTTGTGTTTTTGGCCATGGGGTTTTTAGGGCCTGAAGACTCTTTGCTCAAACAGCTTGCTGTGGAACAAGACCTGCGTTCCAATATAAAAACAGGACCCGGCCAATATGCCACCAATGTCCCTGGTGTTTTTTCAGCTGGTGATTGCCGGAGAGGCCAGAGTCTGGTGGTCTGGGCCATCCACGAAGGCAGCGCTGCTGCTGCGGAATGTGATCAGTATCTGAAGTCAGACAAAAGACCGTAGACCGTAGACCAAAGACCAAAGACCAAAGACCAAAGACCAAAGACTGTGTAATCCAATAGCAGATACTTATTGGGTCTGTTGTAAAACTTCCATTTTTGTCATCCTGAGCGACAGCGAAGGATCTTATGTTTTCTATGTTCGACGGAAGGGATTCTTCACCTGCGGCTCAGAATGACAGGAGATGGAGTTTCTCAACAGATGGCCCTTATTCTTTGTCTTTTGTCTTCGGCCTTTGGTCTACGGTCTTCGGTCTGATTATTGAAGTTCTTGATGAATGGCTTGAGCGGCGTTTCGGCCGGCGCCCATGGCCAGAATCACTGTGGCAGCGCCTGACACAATGTCGCCGCCGGCATACACATGCTTCTTGCTGGTCATGCCGGTTGTTTCTTCAGCCGCAATGCCGCCCCATTGGTGTGTTTTTAAATCTTGTGTGGTGTCAGTGATTAAGGGGTTCGGGGCATTTCCAATGGCCACAATCACCACATCGGATTGAATCTCATAATGGCTGTTCT
This sequence comes from Elusimicrobiota bacterium, assembly GCA_028278255.1. Classification (GTDB taxonomy): domain Bacteria; phylum Elusimicrobiota; class Elusimicrobia; order FEN-1173; family FEN-1173; genus JANQER01. The sequence goes on from JANQER010000385.1 coordinate 3,579, forward strand.
CAATAGGGATTGGTTTTCGCCGGCCTGACGCGTCTGGTTCACCCAATCTCATCTTTTGGCAAGACATGGATTGCACGCGTCCGTTCTCATTGCCTGTGAGTGTCAGCGGCAAACTCAGCAAATGAAATTCTATGCCTTCTTCTTCCGCATGAATAATCTCATCATCTCTGGCGGGCATTTCCTCGCGTGATCTTCTGTAAACCAAAAAACATTTTTCAGCGCCAAGCCGCAGTGCTGTGCGTGCGGCATCCATGGCCACATTGCCGCCGCCGATCACAGCCACATTTTTACCGCGAATAATGGGCGTGTCATAGGCGGGAAATTTATAGGCTTTCATGAGATTGGCCCGGGTCAAATACTCATTGGCTGAATACACGCCCACCATGTCTTCTCCGGGGATGCCCATAAAACGCGGCAGCCCGGCCCCGGTGCCGATAAAAACCGCTTGAAACCCTTCTGTTTCAATCAGCTTATCAACAGATGTGGCGCGTCCAATGGGCATATTGGGCACAAATTGAACCCCCAGTGTTTTTAAATGAGCCACTTCAGCGCGCACAATGTCTTTGGGAAGCCTGAACTCTGGGATGCCGTAACTCAGTACGCCGCCGAGCTCATGCAAAGCTTCATACACCACCACTTCATGTCCCAGTTTGATCAAATCCCCGGCGGCTGTGAGTCCGGCTGGGCCTGATCCGATGACCGCGATCTTTTTCCCTGTGCCGGGCTTATTCGGGTTGAACACGGTCTGTCCGGTATTTCTCTCATAATCAGCGGCAAAACGTTCCAGATAACCAATGGACACTGGCTGGAACCTTTTTCCCAGCACGCACATTTTTTCACATTGGTCCTCTTGCGGACACACACGGCCGCAAACAGCCGGCAGTAAATTTTGTTCTTTGATTTTTCGGGCCGCTTCCACAAACAAGCCTTTGGAGATCAGTTCAATGAACTCCGGAATAGGCACTGACACAGGGCATCCTTGCACGCATTTGGGCTTTTTACATCTGAGGCATCGCGTGGCTTCTGTTTTGGCCTGCTCCTCAGTGAACCCAAAAGGCACTTCGTCAAAGTTATGACGACGTGTTTTGGCGTCCTGCGCTGCCATTTTTTGACGAGAAATGTGGGTTTGATTTTGTGTCATCATTATGTTCTTTGGTCGGGCAGGGGCGGTTTTCGGGCTAACGCGAATGCGGTTTAGATAAGCCTGATTTTTGTAATTGCTCCATTTATGGAGCGCTTTTAACGCATTTATTTGTTTTAAAGAGCCCGATAAATCGGGCAACTACGCTT
>JANQER010000202.1 GCA_028278255.1 Elusimicrobiota bacterium
AAGGCTTAAAAAGCGGCCTGATTTGTTACGTTCCTTTTTGAAGGCCACGCCCCTTTTTTTTGGCCTTGATTAGGATTTTATTTATACAGGAATCAATAACATATAAAAGTATAAGAAATCCATCTTAAGACTGCCTTAAGAACTTGTAAAATGTTTGTAACAGTTTTTGAAAAACCCACCTAATTTGCTTCTTTTCTGACCTGTTTGACTGGTTTGATAATAAATTTAAGTTTTGCCATGCGGGTCAATATTTATCTATAATATCGCTTTGCGGGCGTGGGCGGGTGGAGGAGTGAGTCCAACATAAGCTTTTCGGCTGCAAATTCGGCTTTTGGCCTGCACTCTTGCCAAATTTTTTCCACATACTCTCTGAGTATGCCTGAAAAAATTTGGCTTCAGTTCGGCTCAAAATCCAAATTTTCACTACGAAGTCTTATGTTGGACGCACTCCTGAAGTGATCCCAACAGAAAAATCAGAGGGAAAAAATCTCTCTACTAAAGGAGACTTACATCTTTCCTTAAAAAGGATATTTCATGGAATCAAAAACACAAAAAAACTATGCTTTCATTGATAGTCAGAATCTAAACCTGTCTATTCGTTCTCAGGGATGGATGCTGGATTTTAAGCGGTTTCGGGTTTATCTTAAGGACAAATATTCAGTCACCAAGGCATTTCTTTTTATCGGTTATGTCAGCACAAACCAAGATTTATATATTTCTCTTCAGGAATATGGGTTTATTCTTGTTTTTAAGCCCACTCTTAATCTCCCAAGTGGAAAAGTCAAAGGGAATGTGGATGCAGAATTGGTGCTTCATACGATGATAGAATATCAAAATTACGACAAAGCGCTCATTGTGTCAGGTGATGGGGATTTCTATTGCTTGATTGATTATCTGGCAAAACGCAATAAGCTTCTTAAACTCATGGTGCCTGACCGCACAAAATATTCTTCTCTTTTGCGTAAGTTCATGAACTCTATTGTGTTTATGAATGAATTGAAGGGAAAGCTGGTATACAGGAAATAAAAAAGGAAGCATTAACCTTCGGACGAACCTTAGGTGTAGCTTCCTATCGTGATTCAATATCAGTTTAACATATTTGACAATTAAGTCAAGTGGCAAAAAGTGCTTTGAAAAGTTACAGAAAGTGGCAATAAGTGATTGATGGCTTTGGGAAGTGTCGAAAAAAAGCATCACTTATAGGGTGTTCCAGATCAAAATGACCTCCCATGCTGTGCTCAAACCCTGACACTGCGCCAAATAAACCTAAAAACCCATCAATTCAACCTGACAAGCCAACAAATCACCCTCCGCCCCCTCCAAAAAACCATCAAAACCCGTCAAATTAGCCTAAACCGGCTTCAAATAAAGATCAAAAGCCTCCAAATGAACCTCAAAACCCTTCAAATAGGCCTTGCCCCCCGATCTTGATGACCTCGAACCCCGTCAATGAGACCTCGAAACCCTCCAAATGGGCCTTGACACCCCTTCTTGGAGGCCTCGGAAGGCGATCTTGGAGACCTCAATACCCGATCTTGAAGGCCTCGATCCCCGTTCTTGGTGGCCTAGACCCCCTATCTTGGTGGCATCAAACCCCGATCTTGATGCCCTCAAAACCCTCTCTTGGCCATATAAGTGACTGTTTTAAAGATTTTCAGCCCAATAAAAAAACGCAAAAGATTTCTTTTACAAATTTTGATATCATATGCACTTGTGGGAGCGGGAAATTTGTTGAGGGCCTTGCGGGCACTGTGGGAACACAAACACCAGGAGGAAAGGCACACAAAAACGCTTTAGAAGTCACTGACTGATGACAGGTTCTTAAGTCATCAGTAAACACAAAACAAGATTTCTAGACTTTTCACCGGGACTTGGCGTAAGAGCCAGGTAAGCTTTCAAGCAAAAAAAGCTTGAGGCATAATAGGAACCGAGTGACGAAGTCGCCACACCTATGCGCTCGTATGGGCGCAATATGGGGCGGCGACCGTCCGGGTTATCCTATTAGCTCGGCGGCACGTGCCCCATCGCTATGTACAGCCAAAACAAAAAACCAATATTTGTTATAGGTGATGATGATTGTAATATTGATCTCATTTGCAGAACACTACAAACCATACACCTGCCGTATGAGCAAGAATACATCTTCAACCAACCAGAACTCTCCCAAAAAATCTCATATCTTCACCCACGTCTTGTCATATTAGATAACTTCTACATGTCAGACGAATCAGATTATCAATACTGTCAGACCATCCGCCGCCTGTACCCGCCAGAACAAGGTCAGCTACTTTTTTTAGGCTGGCACATGACAGAAACAATCGGCAACAAAATCCGCAGTCTTGGCAAGGTGGATGTAGTATCAAAACCATATAAACCCAAAGACTTGGCCGCCAAAATACAGTTATGTCTATATGTGAGGCACAATTGATCATGAAAACAAAAAACAAATCCCAATCCCGCGCAGGCACACAGGCCAGACAAAAGACATGCCTGTCCAATATGCCTGCAAAAGCAAAAAGGAGCGGCTCAAAAAACAGAGCCGCAGCTAATTTCAGTGGGCGCGAAAAATTCTTTAAAATAAAAGCAAAGGCAAAAACCCATACAAAGGCCAAAAAGCAAAACAAACCCAGAGAAGCCAAAAGCGGGTCGATGTGCCAGGCTGTGTCCATGTGGCTACACATGGTCCCAGATTGTCGGATGGGATATAGCCTGGCGCTGAGCGGATTTTGGAATGGACACCCGTCACCCACGCCTGCTTTTGGTGTGGGTGGTGGGTGTGGTATTTGGAGTGGGCAGCCTATCCCCGCGCATGGTTTTCGTGCGGGGATGGGTTGCGGTATTTCGAATGGACACAGTGTCCGCCAGCATTGTTGGCGGACGCTGTGTGGTTGTTTGAATGGGCCGCCATCAGCCGCCCCTGTATTTGGGGCGGGTGGTGGCGGTTTCCCCACAACCGAAGCTGAAAACAAAAGTGATGCGGAATACACTGAGCGACCTGCCGCCAGTTGTTTTGGCGGCGGGGGGCGACTTCCCAGGTCAGGGGGTTTTATCAAAACAGCCGCGCCAGCGGCTGTGGTTTCTCAGTTGGTGGGTGCAAAGTTTGGATTGGCGGATGTGATACTGTCCTGTCATATTAAAGTTTTGCCAAAAATTATGTATATTAGGAAAACCAAAGATAGTGGTGGTTTTTCCTATTTTAAAAATACCGCCATTTTCCCTGGTATCGAACTGATCAAAGGAGTCCAACCTTATGAATAGATTGGACTCCTTTGATCAGTTCGATACCAGGGAAAATGGCGGAGGGAGAGAGATTCGAACTCTCGGTACCCGAAGGTACATCGGTTTTCGAGACCGACGGTTTCAACCACTCACCCATCCCTCCGAAAATTGCTTATCTCCGGCTGCGGGTTTTGGCCAGCAGCCTGAGGATTTCCAAATACAGCCAGATTAAGGTAACCATCAAACCAAATGCGCCGTACCATTCCATGTACTTGGGTGCGCCGATGTCAGCGCCTTTTTCTATGAAATCAAAATCCATGACCAGATTGAGCGCAGCAATCACCACAACAAACAAACTGAACAAGATACCCACGGTTCCGCTTTCATGGATAAAGGGCATCTCAGTGCCAAAGAAACGCATGATCATATTCACCAGGTAAATCATGAAAATAGCGCCAGTGGCTGCTGCCACGCCAAGTTTAAAGTTTTCAGTGGCTTTGATCATCTTGGATTTATATGCGAATAAGAGGCAAAAGAGCGTGCCAAAAGTCAAGGTCACTGCTTGAATCACAATGCCGGGATATTGGCGTTCAAATATAGCTGAAATAGCGCCGAGAAATAACCCTTCCAGCAAAGCATAGAGGGGCTCAGTGATGCCAGCCCATTGCTTTTTGAACACTGTGATAATGGCCACTATAAAACCGCCAATCGCGCCTCCCATGGCCAAAGGCATGACATTTTGTAAATGCGTCCAACTGTAACAGGCCGTGAACACAGTCAATGCCAGAAGAACAAAAGTTTTGTTGACTGTGCCTTGTATGGTCATAGTGGTGGATGCCCCATAAGATGGGACATTGGCAAATGTATTGGCTCTTAATGCGGGATTTCCTGATCGGATCATGATTTATCTCCTTGTTTACTAATTACGAATTACCCATTACAATTTTTATTTAATTCTATGCCTTCCTGAGAAGTTTCGTCTGAGTTCTCTTTCCACATCTTTTTTCTTTTTGTCTTGGCGTTTGTCAGGGCCAAGTTTGCCTTTGCATAAACCCAGTCGTACTTTGGCGTATCCTGAATCAGATAAATAGATTTCCAAGGGCACCAGGGTCAATCCTTTGGTGGAGAGTTTGCCCATGATTCGGTGGATTTGATCCTTGTGAAGCAGAATTTTTCGCCTGCGCGTGGGCTCCTGGACAACATGAAGAGAACCCTGTTTGTAAATAGAGATGTGGGCATTCCACAGATAGACTTCTTCATTGTCTATGCGGCCGAAAGCATCTTCCAGGTTGACTTGTCCGGCGCGGACTGATTTGATTTCAGGACCGGACAAGACCAGCCCTGCTTCAAACACTTCCAGTACATGATATTTAAAATGAGCCCGTCGGTTTTTGGCAACTGTTTTCATGTTTTTTGACCACAGAGGACACAGAGAGCACAAAGTAAAAGGCCGCGCCTCTGGCGCCCATTCAATTATTAAACATAAGAGGCACGGGGTAAAACTTTTTTGTGGTGTTGATATTTTAGCACACTTTTGTGTCCCTTCCAACCGCTGCCCAGCTGAGCCATAATAAATAGCGATTTGATACAAGACCACGGGAAGGGAATTTTTCTAATGAAAAATCCGGGTTAAATTTTTTGTATCTGTTGTAGTAAGACAGGGAAATGAAATCTTTTTGCATACTTTTGCAGTTTTTTCTTGTCCAAGGCCCATCTGCGGCTTCTTTTGACTGGCATAGACAGGCCTGAACGGGGAATCAATGACAAATACATGAGATCTAAAAAAGCCTTTTCTGGTTCAGCCAAAGGATATTGTCCGTTCCCTGTTTTTTTTATTTCATAACCCCACATCAGATGGGCAGGGATATGATGGATATGGAATCTGCCTATAGGTGTTTGTAAATGTTGTCTGCGGGCTGATGTCACGCCATAGAGGATATGCGGAATTTCTTCAATAACGCCATGATCAGCCAATGCACTGTAAAGAGACACATAGGACGGCCATGGCGCGCGCAAATACCCCATGGCTTCATATGGATTCAAATGATCCGCAATTTTATTCGACCAGACTCCTTTTTTAAGTCTTAGCACAATTTCCTTTTGTGCCAGTCGATTCAGAGCAGTGGTCATGGCTGTTTGGGTCATATTCGTGAGCGTGCGTATGTCAGAGGTTGTGAAGACTCTCAGGTTGTTGTTGCGGATGATTCGGACAATGTCAATAGAAGATCGATTCATGGCAAAAGGCCAATGATTTGATTTTCGACTTCTTGTTTCAAAGATTCAAAAGTTTGAATCTGATTATAATGGGTGATGAGATTGCCCGGCAGGAAAGGGATGACCTGCTCCCTAAAATTATGATACGTGAAAACACTTATTTTTTCCGAAGCTTTTTCAATTGTCTCAGCATCCATTACCAGGGCGGCGGAGGCAGGGGCGTGTCGGGCCAATTGAAAAAGGTGGTGGAGATCAAATAGGTCTCTTGAAGCTTGCCGGTTGGGGGACACGAGCGCATTGATTTTTTGTTTGATCATTTCGTTTAAATCATAATACTGAGAGGCAAAAGGAATGATTTTGCATTGAATAAGAAGCACGCTGTTGGGGATGCCGCTTAAAAAATTTATTTTTTCTTTCCGACGACTGAATTCAATTTTTGTCGACAAACTGATTTCAGGAGAAAGACCAAGAGACATTTTCCAGCGCTGCGTGGTGATGGTCTGTTTGGGTTTTGAGAAATTGACTTGAACAATGCCGTGCGGGGTAAGTGAGGCCAAAAAAGCCTGACTTTGCAGAATCGTGTCAACGGATTTTTGGAGAGTGTTGACTTGTATCCGGGGAGACACATCAATATCCATGTCTTCTGAGAGACGCGGAGATTGGTGGAAAAAACGAAGACAAATTCCGCCTTTGACGGCATAGGCGCGGGTGGTCATTCGCTGGCTGAAAAAACGGAGAAAATGAAGATGAAACAGTTCTCTCTGCTGAAAACCGGATATTGTCATGCCATTATAATACATTTATTTCACTTATTTGTCAATTTCATGAATTATGTAAAAGTGTTTGGGAATCAGGTGTCCCCTATAGGCATTAATAAAGGAGATCATTTAACAACATGAACGAATTACATATTAGTGTAAAGTCGTCGTAGGGGCCGACCTCCGTGTCGGCCCTAATCAACGTGATGCATCCATG
>JANQER010000073.1 GCA_028278255.1 Elusimicrobiota bacterium
ATCGGAATGATCCTTATTCTGTGAAAGTCGATTGGGAAAACACCTCTTTCAAATTGAATCGGAATGAGTGGCAAAATTTGATTAATAAATATCACTATATATTATATAGTTCTTATATCAGTGTAGACAATGATGGCTCATTGAGCAAACTCAAAAAAACGCTTGAACTCAAAAAAACATTCACACATCATCCGCCGGTGTATCCGCATCATCCGGTTGTATATGTTTTCAAAGGGAAAAAACCATGGCTAATGGAAAAACAGACAATATCATAGTGGTCCTGCCGGCTTTTAACGCGGAAAAAACCGTTGAAAAAACGGTGCGGGATATCCCGGCCGGGAGCGTGAAGGAACTCATATTGGTTGATGACGCATCAACTGATCAGACTGTTCTCATGGCCCGCAAGCTGGGAATAACAGTGATTGTCCATGACCAAAACAAAGGGTATGGCGCCAATCAAAAGACTTGCTACAGAGAGGCTCTCAAAAGAGGGGCTGATATTATTATTATGATTCATCCGGATTATCAATATGACTCACGTCTGGCTTCTGTGGTCAGTCAATTTATTGAACTGGACATATGTGATGTCATGTTTGGCAACAGAATTCGCACACGCCAGGAAGCCCTCAAAGGCGGAATGCCGTTATACAAATACCTGTCGAATCGTGTGCTGACCATTTTTGAAAATCTCATTCTCGGATTAAATTTAGGCGAGACGCACAGTGGTTTTCGCGCATACAAGCGCTGTGTTCTGGAAACTGTCCCGTGGGAAAAAAACTCCGATGATTTTGTTTTTGATCAGCAAATGATTATCCAATGTCGTCATTTCGGGTTTCGAATGGGAGACATTCCCATCCCCACCCGATATTCAAAAGAATCGTCATCCATTAATTTCAGACGCAGTGTGGTTTACGGGATCAGTATGCTTTGGTTCCTCTTTCGCTGGGTTCTTCACTGCACAGGAGTGTTTTCATGCCGGTTATTCGCAGCCAAGTCGTCCTAGTTGTCTACACGGCTCTTGTCATAACTCTTTCCGGGTTTTATTTTCTCTCTTACCCAATCCCTGGTTTTTTTCTGCGTTTACGTGAGATTCTCACAGCGATATTTTTCTTATGGTGGCTCGCCAGTCTTGGGAAAAAGATCCTCAACCGCATGGGCATGGTTTTCCCGGAAGGCGATGAAAGCGATGAATTTCTTTGGAGTGTGGGGATAGGCGGAATTCCTGTGTCCTTGGGACTGCTTTTTCTTGGGATCGGCCGGGGTTTTCACCCTGCTTTCATCTTATGTGCCACAATCCTCGGATTGATTTATTCCCGCAAAGAATTTTATGCTTGGGCCCAAAAAGCCTGTTGTACGTTTTCCCAAAAGAAAATCCATGACGCCATCACCCAATCCTCTCCTGTATTGATCATCACTGGTGTTGTTGTGGCAGGTATGGCACTTTTATGTGCTTTTGCACCGCCCACATATTATGACAGCCTGGTCTACCACCTGGCACTCCCAGCCAAATACCTTCAAGAGGGAAAAATAGGTTTTATCCCTTACAACCATTACAGTCATTTTCCCCAAAACATGGAAATGATTTTTGCCTGGTTTCTTGCGCTTGGCGACGATATTTCCTCTCATATATTTAATGTCTTATTGGCAGCTTTACTCGGATGGGTGATGCACCGCCTCTCACTGCTTTTACATCCCCAAACCCGCATTCAATGGCCTCTATTCCTATTTCTATCAGCGCCTTGCGTGATTCTACTGTCCACAGAAACTTATGTGGAGATCCCCTTGGCTTTCTGGACTCTTTTATCAATTTGGGGATGCGTCAAAGGCCTGGAAATACAAAAAACCGAACTCCCAAAGGGTCCCACCTCTTCTCAGTGGTTTCTCCTCTCTGGCCTTATGGCAGGATTTGCCACTGGAATCAAATACACAGGCATCATCACTCCTTTCATATTATTTTTACTGATCCTTTTATGGCCGCGCGAACAACCTCTCAAAAAAAGGGTGATGGATGCTGTTTGTCTTTTTGTGCCGGCTTTAATCGTTTTTCTCCCTTGGATGATAAAAAACTTTATCTTCACAGGCGGCAATCCGGTCTTCCCTTTTTTGCCCAAGCTCTTCCATGCAGCCAACGTATACTTATCGCAGGAATCTGCCAATGCGTATTTCCGTGTTTTGGACGAATACCGCGGGACCAGTTCTTTTCTCGTGGAAATTTTTTATTTTCCATTTCGTCTGGCCACTGATCCCATGTCATTTGGCGGAGGATTTGATGTGACCGGCGACCTTGGCTGGATTTTGCCTATATTCCTTTTTCCACTGTTTTTCTTTATCATAAAAGGAAACAAAACGCATTGGTTTTTTCTTGTCTATACAATCACACACATTGTTATCTGGATTTCATTAAGACCTGTCCTTCGTTTCTTATTCCCTATTTTTCCGCTGGTATGCCTGATGGCCGGCATGGGCGTGGAGGGAATAATGTCCCGGACAACGGTGTGGACAAAAAGAGCCATAATACTATTTGTGTCATTATTTGTCATATCCAATATAGTCTTGTTTTATCTGTTTGAAAACGAAAGAGACCCTTTCCTGGTATCGTTGGGCCTGGAAACGCGAAAACAATACTTGAGCCGAAAAATTGATGGTTATTATGGTTTGGATTATATCAATCAAACCCTGCCGGTGAACAGCCGTGTTTTTCTTGTAGGAGATCAGCGGGGCTACTATACGGGGCATCCCTATTTGGCGCCCATGGCTTTGTTGCCTCAGCCATTGCGTCTTTGGGCGGATGAAGCGGAAAATGGCGAACAATTAAGAAAAAAATTGTTAGAATTAAACTTCACGCATCTTTTTTACCACCGCAAAGAAGCAGCGCGTCTTAAAAGTTACGGGGTGCTGGATTTAACGGATCATGGATTTGAGACATGGGGCCAAATGCTGCAAAAATTACCCATTCTATACAATGACGCCTCTGTGACCGTCTATCTATTGGGGAAAAAATAAGGACAATTTTTAACAGGCAAGGGGATGCCGCCATATGACTGACATCTATTATATTTTTTCATTTATAAGCTCTTTTGTCATGGTCTTGATATTGATTCCTCCCATTAGAAAAGCAGCTCTTTATTGGGGTGTCATGGACTATCCGATCTCCGCCGTCAAAACGCACAAAACACCCACCCCCTACATGGGTGGTGTGGCCATTTTCATGGGCATCACAATTTCGCTCTTATTGGTTCGTCTATTCACAAATTTCCCGACAGGCACATTGTATTCATTGCGTGCGATTATCTTAGGCGGGGGATTTATTATGTTGGTGGGCCTTGTGGATGATATCAAGCGCGGCGGACTCTCCATTAAATTTAAATTTTTATTTCAAATCATGGGCGCATTGCTGCTGCTTTGGTTTGATATCAGAATAAAGTTCATACAGCCGGACTGGCTGGCCTATGTCTTAACCATCGTATGGGTTGTTGGCATCACCAACACATTCAATATTATTGACATCATGGACGGCTTGTCCTCTTCGCAGGCTTTTATCGCTTGTTGCGGATTCTTATTTATCTCACTGCCCACTGAAAAAATCTATGTTAATTTTGCGGCTGCCGCAGTGGCAGGCGCATGCTTGGGTTTTATTCCTTATAACATGTCAGAGAAAAGAAAAATATTCATGGGTGATGCAGGCAGCATGTTATTGGGATTCATGATGGCAGCGCTGTCTTTGGGAACCTCTTATACCCGCGTGAATGAGGTGGGCCTTTTTGCGCCTCTTCTTATTTTGGGGCTTCCCCTATACGACACCTTCTTTGTCATGGTCCTGCGCATGCAGCAGGGAAAATCCCCTTTTCTCGGGTCCAAAGATCATTTGGCATTAAAGTTAAGAACATTGGGACTCAGTCCCAAGCAGGTTGTTTTGTCTCTTGGTTCCGTGGCTGTTTTCCTATGTCTCACAGCCTATTTCGTCACAATAGCGGCATTGCATGTGGCTGTTTTCATCTTTGCCGCTGCTTTTGTCATTGGGCTATACGTTATCTTCAAATTACACAAAGTCGAAGTCTTATGAAAAACATCATCATTGCCGGGGCAGGCTTGGCTGGTTTATCCTGCGCCTATCATCTTAAAAAACCATATTTCCTGTTTGACAAAGAAGATCAGCCTGGAGGCTTGTCCCGTTCTTATGAAAAAGAAGGGTACACTTTTGATTATACCGGGCATCTTCTACACCTCCATAATCCCTACACCAAAAAACTCATCAAAAAACTCCTGCAAGGCTGTTATGTGGAATGCCAGCGCAACGCCTGGATCTACTCAAAAAACGTGTACACACGGTATCCTTTTCAGGCCAATTTATTCGGACTCCCGCGCCATGTCATCAAAGACTGCATTGACGGATTACGTGACAGCCATAAAAAATACGGCATTGAAAATCCAAAAAACCTTCATTTTCTCAATTTCCGTGATTGGTGTGTAAGAACCTTTGGAAAAGGCATCTCAAAACACTTCATGATCCCCTACAATGAAAAACTCTGGGGCGTTCCCGGCACAACAATGTCAGCTGAATGGTGCGGCCCTTTCGTGCCCAAACCCAGATTGGAAGAAGTCATTGCAGGGTCTTTTTCCGACCAACAAAAAAGTTTTGGATACAACCCCGCATTCCTCTATCCCAAAAAAGGCGGCATACAATCTCTGGCCAATGCCATGACCCCGCACGTTCAAAATCTGCAATTAAACATTTCTCTTGAAAAAGTGCGATGGAAAGAACAACAAATTCATTTGTCCAACGGCCAAACACAAACCTATGCCCATCTGGTGTCCACATTGCCGCTTGTGGAACTTCTCAAGCGCCTGGATCCTTTTCCCCATGACATACAATCTGCATTTGATCAGCTGAGGTGGAGTTCAATCTTATGCATCAACATCGGCGTCCAAAGGCCGCACATCTCAGACAAATCCTGGATCTATTTTCCCGAAAAAAAATACCCTTTCTACCGCGTGGGCTTTCCCATGAATTTCACCCCCTCTGTGGCGCCGAAAGGAACATCTTCCATGTATGTGGAAGTGTCGTGCCGGCCAGGCGCCTGCATGACCAGCTCCCATGAGCAGACGCATTTATTCCGCCAAATTCGCCGGGGATTAATATCCTGCGGCGTAATCAAACGGACTGACCAATTCCCTGTGATTGATTTCATCCCGATTCCCTATGCGTACGTCATCTATGACGCTTCACGCCGCGCTGCTTTGACGCAAATATTCAATTGGCTGCATCGAAAAGCCCGCATTTCTTCCATTGGCCGGTATGGGGCATGGAAATACTCATTCATGGAAGAAGCTTTGCTGGACGGCAAAAAAACCGCTGACACACTGAATTCTCAAAAGCTTCTATGAACACTGCGCTCACACAAAACCCACGTTTACTCCTCTATTTGTTTATCGTGTTTCTCCATCCGCTCTTAAGAGGCTGCTGGGACATCTGGGCGCAAAGCCTTATACTCATTGTCATCTCCTGCTTAATCGTGACGGACATCCTTATGCTTCTGGCGCGTTCTCCCCGGATAAATGCACAGAAATTTTGGCAGATTTTCTCTGAGACCTCTCTCTTATTAGTGCTCTTCCTTTCATTCTCCTTCGCGTCTTTGATCCAAACCAGGCACCCGCACAGCGCCATCCCAACCTTTCTCAACGACGTGGCAGCTGTAGCTTTCTTTTATATGTTGGCTTCTGTGGGACAAGTCCAAAGAAATACATTCCTCAAAGCCATATCTCTCACTGCTGTGATCGTTGTGGTTATCAGTTTCTTCATCACCAATCCTGACATCATGAACCCCAATGTCTTGGGCGCATACATTATATTAACAGGCCCCTTAATCATGTTTTATGCTTACCAATATGCGCATAACAGGCCAATGCGCGTGATAGGCGGGCTTATTATTATCTTCACTATTCTCAGTGTTTTCTTCACCAAATCATTTGCCGCGTATTTACTGTTTATTGGACAAGGGCTTGCCTTGTGGCATTATTTCAAAAAACAAGGAAACACTCAAAAAACAAAACACGTTTCACTCTTTTTATGGGTCATGATCATCGTCGCTCTGGCAGGTGCATGGTTTTTCAGACATGACTGGATTCGTTTCTTCATCAAAGAAACAGATCGATGGGGCTGGTGGCTGACAGCGCTCTCCATGTGGAAAAACAATCTATTCTTTGGCGTTGGGCCAGGGGCTTTTGGAGAAGCCTATCCAGGATATCGTGTCATTGAATGGGGTGTCAACACCCTTTATGCGCATAATTTTGTTCTGGAAATCCTGGCAGAAAGAGGCTTGCTGGGCGCTGGCGTCTTGATAGGCTTTTTTATTTGCCTTTGGAAGAGAGCACGCGTACAAAACCCACAAAAATCTTCTGTCATTCAAACAGCAGACACAGGGCTTGTACTCTTCCCCGTAAAATTGGGGCTCATTGGGTTTTGCCTATACAACCTTATGCACGTTGGTTTCTCTTTCCCAAGCCTGTGGTGGATATTCTGGGCCATGACTGGTTGCCTATGGGGAGCCGCAAGACATGAAGGAGAAAACACTCCTCCCACACAAAACAAAACCCGCACTATGCTGCGCATTTTTCTACTCTCCATGGGGATGCTCATTATGAGCGCTGTTGGCATCTGCTCCTACAGACTCATGACAGCTGACCAATTCCTCTCGCGCAGCAGAACAGCGATTGAAAGACAAAATATCGTCCTGGCTGAAACACTACTGAAGCAAGGCATACATTTTAATCCCAAAGAGCCTGAATTTTATTCTCTTTTGGCGGCTGTCAATGGCTTGCATGGACGCTGGGAAGAGGCGCAGCAAAACATGGCTCAAGGGATTGCGCTCTCCCCTTATTCAGCGCGTTTTCAGCGGGAAGCCGGGGAAGTGTTTTTGCGCAGAGGTCAACCAGCGCAGGCATTAAGGCATTACCAAAAAGCCGCACAATATTTACCGCTCAATGTCTTCTCCTGGCTCAGAAAGGCTCAAATACACGCCATACTCAATGAAAAACACAAAGCTGTTGAAAACTATCAAAAAGTCCTCTGGCTTCTTGACCACCCGTATGTCTTGGTGGGAAAAGAACAAGACCGGCAAGCGCTCAAAAAAATTGCGCAAAGGGAGCTGTCTTTACTCAAATGAAAACAAAAGTGATTCACATCATCACGCTCCTGGAACTGGGCGGGGCGCAGCAAAACACGCTCTATACCCTCAGTCACCTCAACAGCGACAAATACGAGCCCATTCTCCTTTGCGGGCAAGGCGGCTTCTTGGATGAACAAGCACGCCAAGCGCCTCACAAAACCATTTTCCTCAACACACTTGTCCGTCCCATCCACCCATTAAAAGATCTCATGGCTTTGGCCAGAATATATTGGATTCTCAAAAAACAAAAGCCGGCTATTGTTCATACGCATTCTACTAAAGCCGGCATTATTGGACGGTGGGCAGCCTGGCTGGCCCGTGTGCCCAAAATCATCCACACCTACCATGGTTTTGCCTTTTACCAAGGCCAAAACAAAATACTCAAAAATCTCTATATACTGGCAGAAAAAATAACAGGTCCATTGGCAGACAGCCTGATAGCTGTGTCTCAAGAAAACCTCAACCAGGCTCTGCGTCTGTCATTTGGCCTGCCCCCAAAATTCAAACTGATTCGCAGCGGCGTATCCCTCAAAAAATACAGAGAAGAGAACACAGCCCCAAGACAAACGCAAGCCTCAAATTCAAAAGAAGAAACCGTCACAACCATTGGGCCTTTCAAACCCCAAAAAAATCTGCCTGATTTCATTCGCATGGCAGCGCTCGTGCACAAAAAACATCCTGATGCACGCTTCTTAATTGTGGGGGACGGACCCCTTCGTGCGCAGCTCGAAACCCAGACAAAAGAACTCAATTTACAAGGCATTGTCCAAATGCCTGGCTGGCAAGAAGATATTCCTGGTATTCTGGCCCGCACAGATATATTTGTCATGACCTCATTGTGGGAAGGCTTGCCCCGGTCTCTTGTGGAAGCCATGGCTTCAGGACTGCCCTGTGTGGTCAATGCCATAGACGGCACCAAAGACATTGTGCAGGACGGCATCAATGGGTTTCTCATACCGCCGCATCATCCGGAACGCACAGCTGATCGTGTCATTGCGCTTTTGGATAACCCCCAAAAAGCCGTGCGCCTGGGCCAAAAAGCGCGTGACAGCATAGGAAAAGAATTCGACATAGACCACATGGTCCATCAGCAGGAAAACTTATATCAAAAGCTATTGTCATAATTGAAACCACGTCATATGATGAACAAAATCATATCTCTCTACTATCGCTGTGGATATCTCATCCCTCTGGCAGCAAGTGCCTATGTCCCCAGTATGGGCGGGCATCCCATGCATTCATTGGTTGTCATAACGGCCTTGGTATGGAGCCTGCTCATTCTTGTCAGAGAAAAAAAACCATGCATCAATGGATTTCTCCTGATTGGCGGGATCTATGTCTTATGGACTTTCCTGGGTTTGCTGTATTCACTGGACAAAAACCACACTTGCCATGAATTAACGCTCCTCATCACAGGCTTCTCCTACTGCCTGGCGCTCCAAAAACACTTCACAAACAATCCCGCAGAAAAAAACAGGCTCATTGTTTTCATTGTCCTCTTATCTTTATGGAAAACAGCAGAATCCCTTATTTCCCCTGATGGATTCGTCTTTGGCACAGGACAATGGCACACACTCCCCAACCCTCATGTCTTGGGCGTTTTAATGGTCACAGGCACACTCCTGATCCACAAAGATCTCGCAACACAAAATCTCAAAATCAGGACCATAAAACCATATATACTCATACTCTTTTCAGGACTTGTCTTATGGATTTCCTGGCGGCTAAATCTATACGGCACATTTTTAGGCTTGGTGATAGGGCATTCCATCATCTTCACATTTGGATCAAAAACAAAAAAACTCCGTCTAATCCCACTTTTTCTTGGACTGTTTCTTCTGTTGATGGCAGTTTGGCCGTCAGCGCCTGCTTGGCTCCAAAACAACCCGCGAGACCCTGCCAAACATGAACGCCTCACCATATGGAAAAATTCCATTGATTACTTCCTGGACCATCCCGTCATTGGCACTGGTCTTGGCACATACGCGCAACATTATGAACAATACCAAACGCTCCCCGGCCACCGCGTGGTCAGGTACGCGCACAACGAATACATACAAATCGTCTGTGAAACAGGAGTGGCGGGCGGAATCCTTGCCATTGCATTTTTATTTGTCATTCTAAAACGCATCTGGCAAAAAGCAGAAGAATCACCGGGCATTTTTGCTTCAATCCTCATCCTTATTATCTGGGCTTGTTTTGACTTTGTTTTCCGTGCGGATGCGCCAATTTTAATCTTCAGCGGGCTTCTGGCTTATCTGACTGCGGGGAAAGACATGGACCAAAAAGAAAAAACCATTGTCCGATGGCAAAATCTGGCGCGCATCTCCCTTTTCTCCCTCATCACAACAACGGTCCTCTTCTCTGTTATGCACGGTACATCTCTTGTCTTACACGCCATAGGGAAAAAGCATCTCAACCAAAACAAACCTAAACAAGCGCTTCCCTGCTTTAAAAAAGGTTTTGCCATAAACCCTCTTGACGCGCATCTTCTCTATGACCAGGCTGTTTGCCTAAAAGAATTAAACAGACAGCCTGAAGCTGCGCGCAAACTCCAAAAAGCGCTCTGCCTAGAACCAAGGGATTTCTGGGTCCGAAGAAAGCTGGCCATATTGCACATCAGCTTGCATGGAAACGAAACCGCCATCAACACATACAAACCCATCCTCAAATTAGCGCCCAGCAAACCTCAATTCTTCAAAGAAATAGGGGATTTATACGAATGGACAGGGAACAAGGCGCTTGCCCAAAAACACTACAACAAGGCAGCCTGGCTCATGAAAACCAAATTCTAGTGGTCCAACCCGTTTATAATATGGGGTTGTAGTCTGCCGATTTATCGGCGCTTTTAAGTTTTTGTTCGTTATTTTAAACTGGACGTAACACTCGCCTTAATCCAAATGAAAATGTTTCAGAGCCTCTGACACGGAATCCGCATCAATACGCTTCATACATTCCATAAAATCATCGCCCAAACGAAAACAATCATTCTTAATACATGGCACACAAGGAACTTCTCTTTGCTGCAAAATTTTCACTTGAGCGCCGAAGGGAGAAGTGGCTCTGGGCTCTGAAGGGCCTGCCAAAACCACAGTGGGGGTATTCACAGCCCAAGCCACATGCATCATTCCGGATTCATTGGTCACAAGCGCTGAACTCTCCTTTAAAAGGCAGCCCAGCTGCGTCAGCGTGGTTTTTCCGCACAAATTAGACACAGGCCGTTGGCACTGAACAGCCACTTCCTGCGCAAAGGGGTCATCCTCAGGCGCGCCCACAAGGATGATGGCCGGCCACTCATCAATCGACAGGCTGTTAATAAAATGCGCAAAAGAAACAGCTGGCCAGCGTCTGGCCGGCGCACGTGACCCTGGCGCAATGGCCAGGATTGGTTTAATGGGGATAGACTTAACCAATTGACTCTTATTCAAAGGTTTAGGAAAATAAAAATCAGTTGAATGAACATCATGTCCAGCGCATCCCAGCAAACCCAAGTAACGTCTCACATAATGACACCGCTCATTCAAAGGCAAAGCTTTGGTCAAAAACAACCTGCGAAAATCCGTGGCATAACCAACCCGTTCCGGGATCCCGGCCCCAAAAAACAACAACGCCGAAGAAAACGAAGGCGGCAAAATATACCCGGTGGTATAATGGCCCTTTCTGATTTGACTGATACGCTTCATAAAACCATCGGTTTGATCAAAGGAAAGCACACCACACACATGCGGGCAATTCTGAAAAACTTCTTGAATGGAGGAACGGCAAAGCACATCAATACACGCTTCGGGCTCCATTTCTCTCAGTTTCTTAAGAAAAGGCATGCACATAATGGCATCTCCCAGCCAGTTCGGCGCACGCACCAATATTTTCTTATCCATCTCGAAATTCTAACACACCCCTGACATTCATGCAAGGCATGTACAAATATGGTATAAAATAAAATTATATTTCAGAATTTGTTTGATTATTGTTTCATTGGTTATTGGATATTATTTGGTTATTGTCCCTTGGGATTTGGTTATTCCCAAGGGGCTTTCAGGAGATAAAATGAAACTCGGCACACTGTGTTACATCAAAAAAAACAACAAAACCCTCATGATGCACCGCATCAAAAAACCCAATGACATGCATCAAGGCAAATGGAATGCCTTGGGTGGCAAACTCCACCCCGGCGAAACCCCTGAAGAATGCGTGATCCGTGAAGTCAAAGAAGAAAGCGGCCTGGACATCCGTCAACCGATGCTCAAAGGCCTATTGACTTTTCCCAAGTTTGACAAAATTGACGACTGGTATGTTTTTGTCTTTACAGCCGCGGATTTCACGGGAACGCTCATTGACTGCCCTGAGGGCCGTCTGGAATGGATTGATGATCACAAAATCCAAGAACTAAATTTATGGGAAGGGGACCACATATTCCTCAAATGGGTGGAAGGGCACAGATTTTTCTCCGGCAAATTAACATACCAGGATTACAAATTGGCGCATCATGAAGTAAAATTCTATTAACCCAAAATTTTCAGTTTCACTTTTTTGAACAGTTATGATCGACGGCAATATCGCTCAACTGAAAATTTTAGGTTAATTATTTTGTCTTCTTATATGTTATACTTAATATGGCAGAAAGTTGTATGTTGACAAACAATTGCCATATAATATATATTCATAATATATAATTTATTGCATATATTCGTTAAAGAGGAACAATGGGTATAAATAGTCGATGCTGATAAAGCCCTTTTATCTCACAAGAACTTGAATTTTTGTTTTTGACATACTTGAAAAACAGTATTTCAAATAGAGCCAAAAAGCTCTTAAGAGCTTTTTGAAGTTAAATCCACAGGCTGACAAAATAGGATTCATTTGATCGCCAAGAATTCCACCTAAACGATTACAATCCAAGCGATGTTCACTCTTTTGATGCCCTATGATCGGCTCAATGGCGCTTCTACGTTTCCACCATTTTTGCAAACTACGGCTTGCCTTTTTTTTGTTTCTTGGCACTATGAATATTTTGCCAGCTTCTAATTTATGTCCTCTGTATCCTTTGTCAACTGTTGCTCTGTCAATCTTAATGCCTGTTATTTTCTCTGCCTGATTTAAATTGTTTTTTAAAACATGTCCATCATACACATTGTCTTTAAAACCTATGGCACCCAATATCCAGTTGCTTTTTGCTGAGGTGACAAACCCTGCCTTATTTCCAAATTCATATTTTTGGTGTGCTTTTCCTTTTGCAATGCATTGAACTTGTGGCTCATGTATTGAATATATTTTGTTTTTGCTGTCTCGCTTTTGTTTATACAATTGCTTGGCTGTTTCGATGTTTTTTAATAAATGTTCACTCATGTTTTCTGTTTTTCTTTCAATATCTCGTATGACACGGCCTAATAATGTCTTTAAGCTTTTTGTTTGTTTTGATGCTTTTTTGTAATGCCTTGCATGGCTGTAATTTTGTTGCCGTCTCAATAATTGTTTCCCTACGCGTTCGTAACTTTGTCTTAATTCTATCCCTTCTGTTCGCGCCAACTTCACAAGTTTTTCTCTCATCCTGTCATACAACCGCGCATCAGTCGGAAAACGGATGTCTTTGGGCTGCACCGTTGTGTCGACATTAACCCGCATGCAATCTGTTCTTTTTATGTGTCCCTGGCTTATGCCTGTTCGAATTGTTTGTTTTAATAATTCTTCCGCTCCGTCTTTTCCTATTCGTTTGCGCCATCTTGTCATGCTCGAGGAATCTATCGGTATCTCATGTTCGAAATACTGCCGTCCGCTGAAATATTGCCAGTAAGGATTTTCCTTCCACCTTTGCACTGTTTCTTCATCACTTAAATCTTCTAAATATTTTAAATAATGAAGGCTAACCATTATTCGT
>JANQER010000013.1 GCA_028278255.1 Elusimicrobiota bacterium
CCTTCCACTTTGTGGCTCTTGGATATTTCTGCGTTGATCTTGGATGCCTCTGTTTCAGTCAGGTCTTTGACCCGCGTGGCAGGATTGACTTGGACAGTATCACAGATGTGCACCGATGTTTTGCGTCCAATGCCATAAATGTAAGTGAGCGCAATATCAGTGCGCTTGTGTTTTGGTAAATCGATTCCTGCGATTCGTGCCATAATTTGTGTGACCTCCGATTTGTTGAAATTCGAAGTCTAAAAGCCAAAGTACAAAGTTATTCAAAATTGATGATTTGTTGTTTTCTGACTTCGCACTTCGGCATTCGCACTTCTTACTTCATTAGCCTTGCCTTTGTTTGTGTTTGGCAATGGTGCATATAATGTATATTTTCCCGCGTCGTTTAACCACGCGGCATTTTTTACAAAATGGTTT
Source organism: Elusimicrobiota bacterium (assembly GCA_028278255.1). GTDB lineage: Bacteria > Elusimicrobiota > Elusimicrobia > FEN-1173 > FEN-1173 > JANQER01. The sequence continues at coordinate 418 of JANQER010000013.1, forward strand.
GACTGATGCTCTGACTTTCATATTGTCCCCTGTTTGTTGTATCTGAAATTTATTTTTCCCGATATGTGATGCGGCCGCGCGTGAGATCATACGGAGATAGCTCTACGCGGACTTTGTCTCCCGGCAGAATTTTAATATAGTGCATGCGCATTTTGCCGGAAATGTGCGCCAGAATTTTGTGCCCGCCTGGCACTTCCAAGCGAAACATAGCGTTGGGGAGCGCTTCTAGCACCCTGCCTTCCATTTCTATTTTGTCTTCTCTTCCCATTTTTTCCTTTTTTAGGTTCCTGTTTCTAATGTCCAGCTTCCAAAATCTGTGAGTATCTCAGGACCATTGTGCGTGACAGCCACTGTGTGTTCATAGTGCGCTGAGTCGCCATGGTCTTCTGAGATGACTGTCCAGCCGTCACTGATTACGCAGACTTTGTGTCCGCCTGCAATAAGCATGGGTTCCAGCGCTAAGACCATGCCTGCCTCTAAACGGGGCCCTGTGCCCGGCGTGCCATAATTGGGCACAGCTGGTTCTTCATGCATTTGGCGCCCTATGCCATGCCCGACAAAATCACGAACCACACTGAATCCGTTGGATTCTGCATGCTGTTGTATGGCATATGATATATCTCCCAGCCTGTTGCCAATGGTCATTTTTGAGATGCCAAGCTGTAGACATTTTTTTGTGACATTTAAGAGTTTTTGTTTGTCTGCAGAGATGCTGCCTACTTCATATGTGTAAGCCGCGTCTCCGATAAATCCGTCAAGAGTGACACCAATGTCTATGCCTATGATGTCGCCGTCTCGTAATTTCTTTTTGGCACTGGGTAAGCCGTGGACAACTTCTTCGTTTACGGAAGCACATATACTGGCTGGAAATCCACGGTAACCGAGAAATGCAGGATAGCCGCCTATTTGCCGTATGATTTTGTGCGCCAGCCTGTTGAGCTCTTTTGTGCTGATCCCAGGTGCTATGATTTTTGAGAGCTCTGTGAATACTTTTGCTGTGGCCTGCCCGGCTCGTCGCATTCTTTCCAGATCTTTTTCAGATTTGAGTTCGATCTGCCGGGATGTTGTTGCCAAGATTAAACCTCATTTTCTAACCACAGATAAACACGGATAAACACTGAAAAATATTTTTAATTTTTTTGCTTTTTCCCGGCCTTTTGCCTTTATTTTTTCCCGTATTTATCCGTGGTTTCGCTTATTTTTTAAGTGGGTCAAGAATGCCATAGATGTCTTTGGAGACCTCTTCTATGGGCCTGTCGCCATTGATTGTTTCCAGCACGCCTTCCCCGCGGTAATAGGAAATCAGCGGTTCCGTAAGGTTGGCAAATACCACCAGTCTTTTTTTGATGGTCTCAGGAACGTCGTCTTCTCTCTGAACAAGTTTGCCGTTGTCAAGATCGCAGACATCAGGTGTTTGCGGCGGCTGCGATATAAGATTGTATATGCGCCGGCATTTGTCGCATTCCCGCCGACTGGAGAGCCTTTTGACCACTTCTTCCTCTGTCATTTGGAGATAAAGAACTTTGTCCAAAGGCCTTTTTTCCTGCGTGAGCTTGGCGCTGAGTGTTTCTGCCTGCTCAACGGTTCGTGGAAATCCATCAAGGAAGAAGCCGCGTGTGCAGTCATTGAATTCCAAACGCTGCGAAACTATTTTGAATGTGAGTTCGTCAGGCACCAGTCTGCCGGATTTGACGTATTCTTCTACTTGTAACCCAAGATCTGTGTTGCCAGCAATTTCTTTTCTGAAGATGTCACCGGTTGAAATATGCGGGAATCCATATTTTTTGGCCAGACTTTTGGCTTGAGTCCCTTTGCCTGAGCCTGGTTCACCTAATAGCGCGATTTTCATATACAGTGCGCCTCCTTAAATTATTTTGCGATGCTTGTTTCCATTCGTATGCAGGTTATTGTCTATTATAGCTTTTTCAGCTGTTTTTTTATGATTTTTGTTTATTTCCGCATTTAAATGACAAGCATTTTATGACCCGCCCACATTGAACCAGCGTCCTTTGACGCGTCCTTGTTTCATGAATCCATCATAGTGGCGCATGATGAGATGGGATTCCAGTTGTCCCACAGTGTCAAGCGCGACACCCACAACAATGAGTATTGATGTACCGCCAAAAAAGAACGGGGCATTGAATACGCGTCTCAGGTAGTCAGGCAAAACTGCCAGAGCTGCGACAAAGAGCGCTCCCCCCAAAGTGATACGTTCCAGCACTCTTTGTATGTATGCTGCCGTGGGTTCGCCTGGTCTTATGCCGGGTATGAACCCTCCCCATTTTTTGAGGTTTTCTGCCATGTCCGTTGGATTGAATTGCACTGAGTTATAGAAATAGCAGAAGAAAACAATAAGGCTGGCATACACCATATAATACCACCAGGCGCCTTGGTTCCATATGGTATTTATCTTGTCTGCCCAGGCTGAACCTTGCGCAAATGAGGCAAAAGTCACTGGGACAGAGAGCAGTGAAATGGCAAATATAACAGCAATGACACCGGATTGGTCTACTTTTAATGGGAGAAATGTGCTGGCGCCTCCGTACATTTTGCGGCCAACAACACGTTTGGCGTATTGAACAGGTATTTTTCGCTGGCCAGTTTCGACCCAGACAACAAGGCCCATGACAATCAATATGAAAACAAGGAGGACACTGGCCCCCAAGATTGTGCGCTCCTGAAGCTGAAAGACATCTACCACCATGTTTTTAACAGCACGGGGAAGCCCTTCGACAATTCCGGTAAAAATGATGAGCGATATGCCATTGCCGACACCCATTTCAGTGACTTGTTCTCCCAACCACATGACAAAAACACATCCAGCTGTAAGCGTGAGAACCGTGGTGATGATGAAAAGAAGGCTGGGGTCTTTGACCACCGGGACATTGCCAATAGGCATGCGCATGAGCAATGTGGTGAAACCAAAGGATTGGATACCTGCCAGAAGAAGCGTGAAATATCGTGTGAGTTGGTTGATTTTTTTGCGCCCTGTGTCTCCTTCTTTGGCAAGTCTGTCTAAATAGGGAATCACATGAGCCCCTTGCAGCAAGCTCATAATAATGGAAGCGTTGATGTATGGCATGATGCCCAATGAGAAGATGGCCAAACGGCTAAGTGCGCCACCAGAGAATATGTCAAGAAATCCGAGCAGGGTACCGGATTGTTGCTCAAAAAGTTGTTGGAGCGCCTCTGCATTCATGCCTGGAATAGGCACATTGGCACCAACACGATAAATGGCCAGGATGCCCAAGGTGAATAAGACCCTGCGCCTGAGTTCTGGTATTTTGAATATGTCTACGAATGATTGCATTGCCGATTCCTTGTCTGATTGATCATTTTTGATTTTCGATTTACAATCTGCAAACGGTGCATGTATTCCACAACGACAGTGTGTATCATCCCTTCAATCAAAAATCGCCAATCTAAAATCAAAAATTTGTAACTTTATTTTTGTAACTTCTCTATGGTGCCGCCTGCTTTTTTTACTTTCTCCTGCGCGCTTTTGCTAAAAGCATGCGCTTTGATGGTGAATGATTTTGTAATGTCTCCGTCTCCCAGTATTTTGATGGGGAGGTTACGGCGAATCTTGCCTGAGGATTTGAGTGTCTCTGGCGTGATTTGGTCGCCTTTTTGAAAGTCTGCTTCAAGATCACCCACATTGATGATTGTGTATTCTGTTCGGAAAGCTCTGTTGCTGAATCCTCTTTTGGGAATTCGTCTGTATAACGGAACTTGGCCGCCCTCAAAGCCGGGTTTCATGGCTTTGTCTCCAGAACGCGCTGTCTGGCCTTTGAATCCGCGGGTTGAGCCTTTGCCGCCATGGCCTGAGCCTTCTCCACGTCCCACTATTTTTCGGCGGTGCCGTGAACCCGGCGCTGGTTTGAGTTCGTTTAAGCGTATCATTTTGTCTCCAAATTATTTATTTTAGGCCACTTCTTTTCCGCGCAGCGAGGCCACTTGTTCTTTGGTTTGCAGATTTTTGAGTGCCTCCACTGTGGCATAGACCACATTGAAGGGGTTGGCTGTGCGCAGTGATTTGGTCAGGACATCTGTCACACCCACAGCTTCGAGCACCGCGCGCACGCTGCCGCCGGCAATAACGCCTGTTCCGGGCGCAGCTGGTTTAAGAAGCACAGAACCTGCGCCAAAAAGACCAATGACTTCGTGCGGGATTGTGCCAGCAAGAAGAGGGACCTTGATGAGGCATTTTTTTGCACGCAAGGTGGCTTTCTGAATAGCAGCTTGGACTTCTTTGGCTTTGCCCATAGCAGCGCCCACATGGCCGGTTTGGTCTCCCACCACCACAAGCGCATTAAAGGAAAATCGTTTTCCGCCTTTGACAACTTTTGCCACACGATTGATGGCCACCACTGTTTCTTTGAGATTGAGTTCATCTGCATCTATTCTGGGCACGTGAGCTCCTTTTTTTATAAGTTCGAAGGTTGAATGTCGAAGTGCAAAGTAAGAAACCAGCTTGTCTCATTGTTTTGACTTCGACCCTCACACCTCACACTTCGCACTTTTTGATTAAAACTGCAGTCCGCCTTCTCGGGCGCCTTCTGCCACTGCTTTGACGCGGCCATGGTACACGCGGCCGCCTCTGTCAAATACTATTTTTTGGATATTGATGGATTTGGCTTTTTCGGCTATTTGTTTGCCGATTTTTTTGGCGGCGTCTATATTTCCGCCTTTTTTGGTGTCTGCGTTAAGCGTTGAGGCAGAAGCCAACGTCATGCCTTTTGTGTCATCCACAAGCTGTGTGTACATATGTTTGGATGTGCGGCACACAGATAACCGTGGACGGTCAGGTGTGCCGTAGACTTTTGTTCTGACGCGTATTTTTCGAAATTCGAACTTTTTGTTTTTGTTGTGCATGTTATTTTTTGCCTCCTGCAGCGCCTGCAGCGGCTTTTCCGGCTTTTCTGTGTACGTGCTCGTTGGCATAGCGTATGCCAGTGCCTTTATACGGTTCAGGCGGTTTTTTGGATCTTATGTCAGCAGCTGTTTGGCCAACCACTTCTTTATTGTACCCTTGAATTGTGAGAATTGTTTGTTTAGGGTCAATGGTTATTTTAATGCCTTTGGGAATGATGTATTCTACTTGGTGCGAGTATCCCAACTGCATGGTAATCTTGTCGCCAGCTGTTTGTGCACGAAACCCCACGCCTTCTATGCGGAGCTCTTTTGTGAATCCTTGAGAAACGCCCTCCATCATGTTCATGATAACTTTCCGCCAGGTGCCATGAAGGGATTTTTGTTGGATGCTGTCATCTTTGCGGTCCAGCTGCACGATTTTGTCTTTGACTTCAGCTTTGAGCCCATAAGGGAGCTGCCTGGACAACTGGCCCAGAGGGCCTGTGACATTGACTTGCGACCCTGAAATTTCTATTTTGACTTTGTCCGGTATTGATATTGGTTTTTTGCCTAAACGACTCATTTGTTTCTCACTCCTAAAATTTTGGATTTTTGATTTGCGATTTTTGATTAAAAACCATTCAAATCCTGTTCCCCTTATTTGTGCGGCTTAATATATGTATGACCCCTGTGTTTTTAAATCGCAAATCAGCAATCAAAAACATCTATTACCACACACGTGCCACGATTTCGCCGCCAACTTTCTGCTTTCTGGATTGCTCATCGCTCATAACACCTTTTGAAGTGGAGACAATGGCCATGCCAAGACCGCCGCGGATTTTCGGCATTTTATTATGATCAGCGTATTTGCGCAGCCCTGGCCTTGACACGCGTTTTATTCCTTGAATGATACGGGTTTTGTTGGGGGCGTATTTAAGAAACAAACGCAGTGTCCCTTGCTTTCTGTCTGAAATGAGTTTGTAATCAGCAATATACCCCTCTTCCTTTAAGACATGGGCTATTTCTTTTTTGAAATTTGAGGCCGGAATGTCAACACGTTCGTGAAATTTGTGATTGGCATTGGACACCCTGCATAGCATGTCAGCGATTGGATCTGTGTTCATTTTGACTCACCCCTGAAATTTTTGGTTTTGATTTGCGATTTTTGGTTTGCTGTTTGGAAATCAACAATCAAAAATCTTGTGTTCCATGTTACCAGCTTGATTTGACAACACCTGGGATTTCTCCGCGCAATGCCAGATTTCTAAAACATATCCGGCATAAGCCAAAATCACGGTAGAATCCTCGCGGGCGTCCGCAGAGCCGACAGCGGTTGCGTGATCTATTTGCGTATTTTTGGGCCTTCTTCATTTTGACCATTGCCGCTATTGTGGCCATGATATCTCCTTGCTATATTGATTTTCGCTTCTTGATCGGCGATTTTTGATTGTCTATGATCAATCGCTGATCATTCGTTTAGAATTAATACAAGTCAGTCTATGAAGACTTTTTATCAATTTTTCTGAACGGCATTCCCATGAGCGCCAAAAATTCGCGAGACAGATCGTCTTTTTTTGCGTCTGTGACTATGGTGATGTTCATGCCGCGCGCTTTATCCGATTTGTCCAGGTTTATCTCTGGAAACGCGTATTGTTCAGTAAGTCCTAAATTGTAGTTACCGCGGCCGTCAAATCCTTTACGAGGGTCCAGCCCATGGAAATCCCTGATCCGCGGAATGGCTGTGGTAATCAGCCGATCAAAAAACTCATACATGCGCGCGCTTCGAAGTGTGACGCGAACACCCAATGGCATGCCTTCTCTGATTTTGAAGTTGGAGATGGCTTTTTTGGCTCGTCTTACTTCAGTTTTTTGTCCGGTAATGGCTGTGAGGTCTTCGGCTGCAATGTCTATGACCTTGGCATTTTCACGCGCTTCCGAGACACCAATGTTGATAACTATTTTTTTGAGCCGTGGCACTTGATAAGGATTATTGAGTGCCCTTTTTTTCATCATTTCAGGCACAACCCTATCAAAATAATCTTTTTGTGCCCGTGGTTTGTATCCGTTCCCTACTGCTGACATCATTGCCTCCAAAATCTTATTATTTTTGATTTTAGATTTGCGATTTTTGATTAAAAATCAAAAATCACATGTCTTTTCAAAGTGTTTATTTGTTTGGTTTTAGATCGCAAATCAACAATCTAAAATCAAAAATACATCACAGTATCATTTCCCCGCATTTGCGGCATATGCGCGCCTTTGTGCCGTCTGATAGAAAATCATATTTGGCGCGCGTGGGCTGGCTGCATTTAGGGCAGACCAGCATGACCTTGGACATGGGGATGTACGCTTCTTTTTCGCGTATGCCGCCAGGTTCTGTTTGTTGCGGTCGTGTATGTCTTTTGACAAAATTGACTTTACCAACCAATACGCGGGCTTTCTTGGGGTCTATGTCAACAATGTCCCCTTTTTTGCCTTTGTCTTTTCCTGACAAGACTATGACTTTATCTTTCTTTTTAACGTGTAACATGGGGTCCTCAATTTAAAGTTCGAAGTCCGAAGTGAATACTCAATATCAATAAATTTTTTCTGCTTTGTGTTTTTCACTCCGCACTTCTTATTTTTATACTACTTCCGGCGCCAAGGATATGATTTTTAAATAGTTTTTTTCACGCAGTTCACGGGCAATAGGCCCAAAGATACGAGTGCCTTTGGGTTCACCATTATCATCAATAACAACGCCTGCATTGTCATCAAATTTGACGTATGAGCCGTCTGTCCGGCGCCTTTCTTTTTTTGTGCGTACAATCACGCATTTGACCACATCGCCTTTTTTGATGGTGGAGTCAGCCAAGGCATTCTGTACGGAGCAAACCACTATATCACCTAGGAATGCATACCGGCGGTGTGAACCGCCTTTCATACGGAATACGCGCACCAGCCGTGCGCCTGAGTTGTCTGCTACTTTGAGTATGGATCGTTCTTGTATCATTTAGTCTTCAACCCCTATGCGCGCTTTTTCTATTGTTTTGGTGATCCGCCAGCGCTTGAGACGAGAAAGCGGCCTCGTTGACATGATTTGTACACGGTCCCCAGCTTTTGTCTCGTTGTTTTCATCATGCGCAAATACCTTGGTGTTGCGTGTCATGACTTTGCCATACAATGGATGGCTGAATCGCCGTAAAATTGTTATTGTGCGGGTCTTGTTCATTTTGTCGCTGACAACCACACCTTCAAGTGTTTTGCGGTTGTTGCGTTCTTTGTCCGTGCTTGATTTTTTATCCATTTTTTTTCCTTATGCCTTTTGCTCTTTGTTTTGCTTTTGTTTGATAAATGTATGTATCCGCGCTATGTTTTTGCGTGTTGTTCCAATGAGATGCGGATTTTTGAGCGGCGCTGTGGCGCTTTGCAGGCGCAGTTGAAATAGTTTTTCTTTGCTTTCAATAAGCCGTGTCCGCAACTCATCAAGCGTGAAGTCTTCATAATTTATTTTTTCTTTTTTGGCCATTCTAGGTTCCTTTGGTTACAATTAAAAGTTTTCTATTTGTCATTTTTGATTTTTGATTGCCGATTTGCGATTCAACAACTTAATAACATCTACTCAATCGTGCCGCCTCAAAGACCCATTCATTATTTTTTAAATCTTTTTAATCTAAAATCGCAAATTTAAAAATGGTCTCTCACAGCAAACCGACATTTTATGGGCAACTTGTGGCTAGCGCGCAACATGGCTTCTTTAGCGATATCCTTGGAAACTCCTTCTATTTCAAATATGACGCGCCCGGGTTTGACAACCGCTACCCAAAATTCTGGGTTGCCTTTTCCTTTTCCCATGCGGGTTTCAGCCGGTTTTTTGGAAACGGGTTTGTCAGGGAATATGCGTATCCAGACCTTGCCGCCTTTTTTGAGGTATCTCATAAGCGTAACACGACCAGATTCTATTTGTCTGGCGGTGATCCAGGCTGCTTCCATGGATTGTAAGCCATACTCTCCAAAAGCCACAAACGCGCCTCTTTTGGTTTTGCCTTTCATTCGGCCTCTGTGTGATTTGCGGTATTTGACCCGTGACGGCATTAACATAAACAGTTCCTTTCACTCTTTAAGCTTTGATCCTCTTGCTCTTAGGACCTTTCTCTTTGCCCTATGCGCTTTGCCCTTTGCTGTTTATTTCTTTCCTTTTTCTTGCTCTGTGCGCCTGCGGACATGGACGCCTTCGTCTCCCTCGTCCTCCAGCTCTTTAAGCACTTGTTCTTCTATCTTTTCTGCTTCACTTTCTTCACTGACATCCACAATGGGGTCCAAGCCTTGGGACTGCGATTCTTCAGCTTGTTTGGCGATTTCTTCCATTTTTTCTTTTTCAATGACGCGCACTTCTTCCATGAGGTCCGCATCTGTTTTTTTGAAGAGTTCTTTTTTGAAAATCCATGTTTTAACGCCTATGCATCCCATATTGATACGTGCTTCCGTGAATCCGTAATCAATATCTGCCCGAAATGTTTGGAGCGGGACACGGCCTTCCTTGAGCCATTCAGTGCGGGCTATTTCTGCCCCACCCAAACGGCCTGCCACTTGTATTTTGATGCCAAGAGCGCCGCCCTGCATGGCTCTTTCAATAGCACGTTTCATGGCGCGACGGAATCCCACTTGCTTTTCAAGCTGCAAAGCCACACCTTCTGCCACAAGCTGTGCGTCAATTTCAGGACGTTTGATTTCCATGACATTGATGGTGGTTTTGCGTAAACTCATTTCTTCCACAGCTGTGCGAAGGCCTTCTATGTCTGTGCCCTTTTTACCTATGACAATACCAGGCCGCGCTGTAAATATGTTGACACGAAGGTATTTCCCTGTGCGTTCAATCCCAATACGAGAAACAGCCGCAAGTTTGAGCCTGTCCTTGAGAAAAACTCTTATTTTGTGGTCTTCTTCAATAAGCGCAGGCATGTCTTTGAGATTAAACCACTTGGAGTCCCAGTCTCTGATGTACCCTATTCTGATCCCTTTTGGATGTACTTTTTGGCCCATATTTGAATTTTAGATTGCCGATTGCCGATTTTTGATTTGAAATCCAAAATCAAAAATCTAAAATCGAAAATGCTTACTTCCTCCTTGGTTCATCACTGATTTTGATTGTGAGATGACATGTTTTTCTTTTATACATGGCTCTGGCGCCCATGGCCATGGGCCTGACGCGTTTGAGCGCTGGACCATTGTTGGCCCAAGCTTCTGTTACATAAAATTTGTTTAGGTCTGCTGGTTTTCCGGCATTGGCCACAGCGCTTTTGAGCGTTTTTTGCACAAGAACGCGCGCCACACGTGGGATAAATGGGACAATGTTGACAGCATGAGCCACTGTTTTTCCCCGTATTTGCCCTAGGACCTGGCCGACTTTTCTATGTGAGTATCTGGCAAATTGTGATCGTGCGATTGCTTCCATTTTATTATTTCCTCTTTCTTTTTACGAATTACCAATTACAAATGACTAATTACTTTCTTATGTTAATCCTGTTGCTTCTTTTGTGTGTGCCTGCCCATGGCCTCTGAAAAATCTGGTGGGCGAAAACTCACCAAGCCTGTGGCCAACCATATGTTCAGAAATGTACACAGGGAGAAATTTTTTACCGTTGTGTATCGCCAGAGTTATGCCGACAAATTCAGGGGTAATAACACTGGCTCTGGCCCAGGTTTTGATGACTTTTCGTTCGCCGGCTTTGCGCATTTTGTGAACTTTAAGTTGTAACTTTTGGTCTATATACGGCCCTTTTGATGTTGAACGACCCATCTTTGCTAACCTCCTAAAAAACGATATCGAAATTTTATCCCGGTAAAATCAACTATTGTAAAATCTCTTTGCTCTTTGCCTCTTATTTGTTTTTCTTTGCTTCTGTTCTTTTACGGACAATCATCCAATCATGAAGCTTTTTGGTCCGAGTCTTATATCCTTTGGCTGGCTGGTTCCATGGTGATCGCGGCTGGTTGTTGCCTTTTGATCTTCCGCGTCCTCCGCCGTGTGGGTGGTCACAGGCGTTCATGGCTGTGCCGCGCACATGCGGTCTAAATCCCATATGCCGGTAACGGCCGGCATTTCCAATGGTTCTATTTTCATGTTCTGTGTTGCCCACTTGTCCAATAGTGGCCTGGCATTGGTCAGGGACAAGACGCATTTCACCTGAGGGCATTTTGAGTTGTGCATATCCGCCTTCGCGGGCCATAACTTGCGCTGCTGCTCCTGCTGATCGGACTAGTATGCTGCCACGACCGGGAATCATTTCTATATTGTGTATATATGTGCCGTCCGGGATATTTTTGAGCGGTAAAGCATTGCCTGTTTTTATTTCTGCGTCTGGTCCGGAAACGATCACATCCCCTGTTTTAAGCCCTGCAGGCTGTATAATGTATGTTTTTTCTCCGTCCCTGTAGTGCAGCAAAGCCAATCTAGCGCTTCTGTTGGGATCGTATTCAATGGCAGCCACTGTGGCTGGTATGCCATGCTTTTTTCTGAAAAAGTCTATTTTACGGTATTGCTTTTTGTGTCCTCCACCCCGAAACCTGGTCATGATCATGCCAGTGTTGTTGCGGCCGCCTGTTCTTTTTTTGCTGACAAGCAATGACTTTTCAGGCCCCTTTTTGGAAAGCTCTGAAAAGTCTTCCATGGTGATGAACCGGCGTGACGGTGTGTATGGTTTATATGTTTTTAAAGGCATCTTAGTTCCTTTTACTAATCAAATCCTAAAATCCTAAACTCTAAATTCTAAACAAAAAAATTAATCTTTAAAATTGACTCTTTTTCCTTTTTGTTTAGAATTTAGGATTTAGAGTTTTGAATTTCCTTCTATGATGGTTCTGCAAATTTTATATCTTGGCCGGGCTTGATGGTGACTATGGCTTTCTTCCAGTTTGAGGTGTAACCACCTTTGGGCCCCATGCGCCGTCTCATTTTCCCTACCATTTGCGCCGTGTTGATTGCGAGCACATTGACTTTGAATGCTGCTTGCACAGCTTCTTTGATTTGGCCTTTCGTGGCCTTTTTGTCAACAACAAAAACATATTTATGTTGTTCCTTAAGCAACGTGCTGCGCTCTGTGATGATAGGTCGCTTGATAACTGTGGTGACGTCGTACGGCATTGTCTTAGTTCTCCGCTTTCGTTGTTTGTGTTTCGTTTTGTGCTGGGCCTTGCAACCGTTCTGTCATTTGTTGAAGCCCTGCCTTGGTGAATATGAGCTGCTGCGCCAAGAGCGCGTTGTGCGCGTTGAGATCTTTGGCACGACAAAGCCGGAAATCAGAGATGTTGCGACAAGCACGCGCAAGCATGACGCTGATCTCGTCCACGACAATAATGCTTTTTTGTATAATGCCTATTTTTTTGACCAGGTCAGCAGCTTGTTTGGTTTTCGGTTCGCTGACCTGAAATGCGTCTATTATTTTGATACGATCATTTTGCGCATAGTCCGTCAATACAGCTTTGAGCGCTGTGCGCCGTTTTGTAGATGACACCGCTTGATAGTAGCTGCGTGGTTTGAGGCCGAATATGACGCCGCCATGTCGCCACAAAGGGGATCGTGTGCTGCCAGATCTGGCACGGCCTGTGCCTTTTTGCTTCCATGGTTTGTGTCCACCGCCAGAAACTTCTGCCTTGGTTTTGGTGGAGTGTGTGCCGCGACGCTTGTTGGCCAAGTAAGCATTAATGACTTCATGTAAAAGCGCTTGCGATGCTTTTGTGCTGAAAATTGGTTCCGGTAGTTCTATGGAGTCAATTTTTTCGCCTTTGGCATTGATGATGTCTTTAGTAAGTGTCATTGTTTTTCCGTGCCTTATTTCTTTTTAGCGGCTTTGCTGACAGTAGCAATAACTGTTTTTCTAATTTTTGGCCGCTTTGTTTGTTTGATGGTGACACAGCTTCCGTTTGGTCCAGGAACTGACCCTTGAATAAGCATGAGGTTTTGGTCTGTGTCTATGCTATAAATAGGTAACCTTTGTTCTGTTGTCCAAACAGCACCCAAATGACCAGGCCCTTTAACGCCTTTGAAAACTCTTTGCGGCAATTGCCCACCGCTT
>JANQER010000019.1 GCA_028278255.1 Elusimicrobiota bacterium
GTTTCCGGTGAAAAACTGTAGTTGCCCGATTCATCGGGCTCTTTAAATCATTTAAAAGCATCAAAAGCGCCCAATAAATTGGGCAATTACAGAATCCGGGGCTTTTTCACCGGGAACTGATTAACATATTAGCAATTTAGAAACAATCATCCAAATGGAAAAACATGAATTTCTTCCCGCACGGCTTGTAAATTAATATAATATCATAAACTGAAAATAACCAAATTCCTGGAAATTCAAATATTCAAAATGTTACCCCTTAGGGACTAATGAAGAATAAATCAATTTATTGTATTTCAATTATATTTTTAATCGGCTCTGTCTGTGTGACAGGTTGTTCAAAGAATATCAAGAACCGTTACAACACCGGCAAAACCATTGTCTGTTTTGGGGACAGCCTCACTAAGGGAGTCGGGGCGTCACCGGGACAAGATTATCCCAGTCTGCTTTCCCAGGCCATTGGCCGGCCTGTGATCAATGCCGGGGTCTCCGGGAACACCACAGCAGACGGCTTAAAGCGCATAGAGCAAGATGTCCTTTCCAAAAACCCAAAGCTGGTTATTTTGGCATTCGGCGGGAATGATTTTATTCAAAGAATGTCCTTTAAAGACACATTTGGCAATTTGGAAATAATGATCCAGCGGATACAAAAACAAGGCGCCATGGTGGTTTTGGTCGGCGTGAGATCAGGGCTGCTCACCAGTCCGGCTTCTTCCCACTACAAAAAACTGTCCAAACAATACAACACCGCATACATTCCAGATATCCTCAAAGGCATCTTTGCCAAACCCAGCCTCATGGCAGACGGCATACACCCAAATGACGCGGGATATGTTAAAATCACACAATGTATTTTAAAAACCGTGAAACCGCTGTTAAAATAAACACATAGATCTCAAAAAAAGGTTATATCAAGAATCTCATGAAAAAACCATGAAACCACGGACAAACACGGATGGACACTGAAAAACAAAAAAATAACCCAGATAAAAAATCATAAAAATGTTGTTTTTAAGTTTTTATCCCCGTGTTTATCCGTGTTCATCCGTGGTTATCTCTCAGAAGGAGTGTTTTTATGCTGAACCAAATTGGATTTGACAATGAAAAATATTTAAACGAGCAAACAGCTGCGATTTTGGAGCGTGTCAACAGGTTCAACAACAAGCTCTATTTAGAATTTGGCGGCAAAATATTGTTCGACTATCATGCGGCCCGCGTTCTGCCGGGCTTTGACCCGAATGTCAAGATGCGCCTTTTACAAAAGCTGAAAGACAAAGCCGACGTGATTCTGTGCATCTATGCCGGAGACAT
>JANQER010000102.1 GCA_028278255.1 Elusimicrobiota bacterium
ATCTGCCTTAGACACAAGTGTTTGTGCGTCCTGCACCTGAAAAAGTCCCAACTGGGCCACCCCAATGCTGACTGTCAAGTGCACGCGGTTTTCCCAGGCGCTCAAATGGCCGTACCATTCAACGGCCTGGCAGATCCTTTCCGCAGCCACAACTGCCTTTTGAATATTGATATTGGGAAGTATACAAATGAATTCATCCCCGCCATAACGATAAAACCGATCAACAGTCCTGAGGGTATGGCTGATAATAGAAGTGATTTTTTTTAAGGCCATGTCCCCAGTCGCATGCCCGCCCAAGTCATTGACCATCTTAAAATTATCCACATCTATAAAAAGAAGAGACAAGGGCTGACTGTAACGCAGCGCACGATTTGTTTCCGCATCCAGATTGACATTGAAAGATCCCCGCTCATAAACACCGGTTGTGTCATCATGCACGGCTTTTTCAGCAATTCCGATTAATTTGTTTTGTTCAATGATCTTTGGTCTTTTTAGGAAATGAACGATGTTTTTTAAATAATCAAGAGCCGCCACTTCGATCCCGACATTTCGTTCTAATTTGCCTTCTAAAAAATCCTTATGATCAATTATTTTAAAATAAAGTTCCTTGGCTTTTTCTTCATTTTTAATGACTTGATGTATTAATATATAGATCAATTCCACATAAAGATTGTTGTTCATCTTTTGCTTCAAATAATCGATTTCCTTGTTTTGATGCACGCTTCCGGTTTTATCCCCGGACATGATTTTAAGGACATTGTCATTAATGGGTTTGCCGCTGATGAGCAGGGCTTCTTCTATTATGTTTTTCTTCTCCATAAAACCTCCATTTTTAATATTCGGGCTATTGTCTTTTGAGATGCCTGGCGGACTTGACCACTGTTTTTAAGATTTCCGACGGCATCACAGGCTTGACCAAAAATCCCTCAATATCAAAAAAATCCATTATTGTTTTTCCACTGTCTTCATGGAATTGTCCGCTCATCGCAATAATGGGCACATGCTGCATTTTTTCATTTAAACATCTGATCCCCTGCGCCAATTCAAAACCGCCCATCATCCCCTTCATCTTCAGATCAATCAGAATCACATCTGGATCGATCTTTTCTATGTTTTCCAAGGCTGAAAAGCCGTCGGCAAATGAAGACACATCACATTCCCCCAGAGACAAGGTTTCGCTGATCTCTTCTCTCACATTATTGTCATCATCCACTATAGCGACTTTTAGTCCATTCATATGAGCCTCTTCAAAAGCTCGGTTTTCCCAAACCATAATGGCTCAATTCACTGTTGATAATTTTAACCCGAATTTTTCAATTGAAAAATTCCCTTCGCAGCGCTCAGGAGGGCTTCGTCCTGGGTTCACCCCTCGGAACATGGCTGCACAGCAGCCACATTCCGAGCCCTACAGGAAAATTTTCATTTGCACTTTTTTGTACATCAATCATTGACGACAATATTGTGCAACTGAAAATTTTGGGCTAACGCTTCTTTACTTTTGGCGAGACAGCTCTGGTTCTTGTCATTGCCCTCCGTCTAAAGCCGGATATGGATAGATTTATCGGGCGTATTTATAAAAGCGCCCAATAAATTGGGCAATTACGAAAAAACACAAAAACACGAGACTTCTATGTCAAAGTATTTCTGTTTTTATAAGTAAAGTTATTTATGACGCACTACAGAGCAATTGGTCCATTCCTGCTGCAATTTGGCTTATGGCCTGCGCTTTAGTCAGGCTCACAAAACGAGCCTGTACCGAAAGGAACAAAACTATTCGAACTGCTGACAAAGTCAGCAGTGGTAGAAGTTTGAAGCGGGGTATGATATACTTTAAGCAGACAATGATATTGATGTTGGAGCCAATGAAATGATTTATAAAAGAAAAAAGAAAAAGAACATGTGTTTGCGGGAAACAAGCACGATCAGCCATAAAACAAAAACCATCACAATTAAACAGCTTCAGGAACAAGGATTCCCCGTTACGGAGGGGAGCAAATATATTCCAAAATCTTGGATACCAAAAAACAATATAACTCTTGCAGAAGTACATAAGCGTCTGTCCAAAATAAAAGGCAGCTTGGACAAAGAAATACTTCAATTAAGACGAGAGGAAACTCTTTAACAGGCCGGTCATCCTATCATACTTGCTGCTGCCGTCAACCTGAGAAACGCTGATCCTGTTTTTGTCTGCGCTGATGTCAACTCCGGTCTTCTCAAAGCTGCCCGTGACTGCCATCTCTCCACCCTGAATCCGTTGGACATTGTTTGATGCTTCATCAATTATCCAGCGCGCCGCTGGCACGGCAATCCTATCTCCTCCCCTTAGATTCTGTCAATATAATTTGATGCTAAACACTGTCCCCCAATCCCCAGGTAAGTCTTTCTTGTCCCTCTTGCTCCAAAGAGAAAAAAGCTGTTATTTTAAAGAGCCCGATAAATCGGGCAACTACGCTTACCTTTTTCTGATTTATGATATTTGGCTTTGATTTCACAGATGTCATTTCCACCCATCATTGTTTTAATTGTGTTTGATATTTGGTTTAATTTGAGGCATGAAACGATTTATTGTTTTTCTATTGTTTTTGTTTCTTTTTCAGGGGGCGTTCGTTTATTCAGCGCCTGCCAAAGACGTTGCCTACATTCCGCCGCGCCAATACTTTGACATTCTCATACAAGAAATCAAACAAGCCCAGTCATCAATCACTGTGTGCATGTATTTGTTCAGCGTTTTTGTTAACAGGCCTGACTCCGAACCTTTCCAAATCGTTCAATCGCTGGCACAAGCAGCCAAAAGAGGCGTTAAAGTGCGGGTCATTCTAGACAGAAACATCAGATTCTCTCAAAGCCCACAAATGAGGTCTTGGGATATCGAAGGCAAAAACAGGACGGCTTTTGACTTGTTCCAAAAAAGCGGCATTGCTGTTTATTATGATCATCCACGCATTCTCACCCATGCGAAAATAATCGTGATTGACGGCTCAAAAGTTATTCTGGGCTCCACCAATTGGACAAAAACAGCTTTTGACTACAATTATGAAGGGAGTGTTCTTATTCATTCTGCCCCCTTGGCTGAGGAGATACTTCAAGATATTGAAAAAATCATCACAAAGAGCCAGACATCCCTGATCGAAAACAATCAGAACCTGAGAATCCCCGGCTTTTTTATTGAAGACAAGACCCGTTTTTCCCGAATGGTGACAAAACTCGACCATCGGTCTTTTGACATATACCTCTATCTGCTTCAACAGCAGTTGGTCCAAAAATCCCCCCATTTTTATTTAGATCTTCAGGATTTGGCTGAAAGTCTGGGCATTTCTCATATGAAACGCACGTCTTACCGGCAGCAAATACTCAAAGTGCTCAAAAAACTCGACAATCGTTATGCCCTGTTGAAGATGACCGCTCATTTTGGCAAAGACCCGGAAATTTTTCTTCTGGATTTGAGAAACCCCCAAAAATCATACCAGACACCAACGCACTCCTTTGTGCTTTTGTCCGCAGATTATTGGAAATACGAATGGAACCAAAAACTGTCTTTTGCAGAAAAAGCTTTCTATCTGATCAATCTGTACCATCTGAACTCATCTCCGAATAAAATCAATTGGTCATTGGCGGCCAAAACAATTTCCAGGATCCATGATGTGTCACCGCATTTTATCTATAAAGGCAGTGTTGAATTGCGCCGCAAAAATTTATTGGACGTCAAACATTCGCCTCTGTCCAAACATGTCACACAACCGCGCAAACCCAACATCTACACACCGCTCCCGCTCTATAACCACAAAACACTGGCACAGCAATTCCATCAATTGGAACAGCAACACGGCTCTCCACAATTCAATCGGGCCAAAAAAATCGCTGTCCTTTTATACAAAGACAGCGATATCAAAGCTGTGGAACACTTTATGCGGCTGGAAAACGAATACGGACTGAACAAAATCAAACAAGCCCTCAAAATCCTAGGCGCCAAAAACCCCGACAACCCCAAAAGATGCGTGGGTTATTTCATCAACACAGTTAAAAATTTGAAATGAAGGCTCTTTAACAGAATTTGTGGGCGTTTTTAGGGATATCCCCCTTTGAAAAAACGGACCCATAATATCCGGATCCCCACCCTATGCTTCTTCTAATTTTTTCAAGACAACGCTGTCTGGGACAATGTCTTCTCCCTGCTCCTTGGCCACAGTCACATAAAAGTTACAACCCAGACAAGAAACAATTTTTTGCGCAAAAGAGCCGGATGCTTTGGCTTCACACAAAGTCCCAGCCACCAGCCAGCAGCACCGGCCTCCGTTTTTTCCATCGTGTATGCCATTGACACATTTTTTCAGAGCCGCAGCACATTCTCCCAAATCATCAACATGTTGACCACCCGGCTCTCTTCCGCATTTGCTAAATTCCCAGCAATTTTTTTTAGCCAATGTCTTATACCCTTTGAGCTGTACTGTCACTCTGAACAATTTATTGAAATAACCGCAGTAAATACACAGCCAAAACAACAGGCCATCCCAGCAAAACAGCCGCAATCACACTTAAAAGAACACCCCCTGCCAAAGCCAGGAAGATGATTTTAATGTACATAAGTATTTTCGGTGATTTATCAGAATGATTGAAGATTTTTGTCATGTTCATACCCCTCGGGAAGTTCATCTTCACCAGACAGCATCATATCCTGTTTGAGGCCAACAGTCACTTTGGGTCTGGCGCCTCCTGGACTGCCGCCTGCACAAAGCAATTGCGGGATAACTTTTTAACGGAACCCTGAATAATTTTTTTGAGTCTTCGGATAATACGTGCAGGTTTGGCAGATCGTTATCGAAGGGGTGGTCAATCCATTATTCCATCACCCATACCTCACAATCCCTGTTTAAAACCAAGCGTCTGGTTTAGGCGGGGTGGAGTCAAGCTTAAAATCCTGCATTGGTTTTCCCATGGGGGACCAAGTGGGTTGTGGTTTTGGGTCCGGATCATCCAGTTCAGGCGCTGACAACACCACCAACGCCAAAACAGCCACAAAAAGCAAAGCCGGCCAGCCGCCTCCCTGCTTTTTAAATTTATCTTCAGTCAGACCAATTTCTTTGGCTGTTTCAAAAGCCTCTTTGGCATTCCCCTGCTGTATCTTTGCGGCAATAGACAATGCCTGAGCCGGCGCCTTTTTGACAATGTCCTGAATAAGCTCAAGATCTCTCTGCGCAATGGGCAAGAGAGATTCATTGAATTCAGCCATAGACAGATCAGCGAAAAAACTGCTGGAATTGGACGATCCATAATCACCTGACTTACAATACAAACAGGAGGTTGGCATATCCCCCTCTGTTGCTGTCTCTTGACCTGATGCCAACTGACGAAATAGGATCACAGACCCAATGCCCAAAAGAAAAACAGCTGCTGTCCAATCAAGCCACACAGGAGCATCCACAGGTAAAACATTGTAACCCACAGCCAAAACAACAAAACCCATTGCCATTTTCATGCTCTTCATATTTGATACCCCTTTAATTTTCGTTTCTATAACATTCAAAATTATTATATCTAATAAAAATGAGAATTATGCAGGCAAATCATAATAAGAAATAAACTATGTTAATTCACCTGACCAAAGTTTATTAATAAATTCCGAATAAGGGAAAATCCATATACCGTCTTCTGTTTTGCGGGCTTGATTTTCCATTCCCACGACCAATCTGAATGAAACATTGGGATATTCAATTTTGAATTGACGTAATCCTTTTAAATCATTGGAAGTAATTCTCTGTTTTCCTTTGACCTCAATTGCGGTCTTAGCGCTGCCAAGAATAAAATCAACTTCTACCCCTGTGGTCAGCCGCCAATAAGACAGGTCGTAATGTTGGTTACTATAGCGGCTGTGCGCTGACAATTCATGAAAAATCCAATTTTCAAATGCTTTCCCGAAAACATCCGAGCCAGGCTCAATTCTGTAACGGCGAGCCAAGTGATTGACAACCCCTACGTCACGAAAATAAAATTTCGGAGCATACTGGGTCCTCCTTTTGGGTCTCAATGTAAAAGCTGGCAAAAAAGAGCCCAAGAGGGTGTCCACCAAAATAGAATAATAATCCCTGACAGTTGAAAAAGCCACACTGCTTTCCCTGGCAATGTTGGATAAATTCACCACTTCAGTATCACCAATGGCTGCAA